>JAEWSK010000004.1 GCA_023398345.1 Armatimonadota bacterium
CAGCAACGTAAGGCGAAATGGCCGCGTCGAGCTGAAACTCGCCGTCGATATATAAATCCGGGCGCTTGTCTTGCGCAATTTTGACTGCGTTTGCGACTTTGTCCACCATTTCGTGCTTTGAACTGCCTAATGTAGAAAATGAAAGCATGGCAACTCTTGGCGTGTCGGGCAAAATACTCTTTGCCTTGTCGGCGGCAAGTATTGCGATCTCGGCCAACTCTTCCGTGGTCGGGTTCGGCAGTATTGTTCCGTCCGCGGCGCAGTATACGAGATTGTCTCCAAGCGGAGTGTGCTCAAACGCCATTACGCCGAGCGCCGTCATCTTGTTCACGCCGGGCTGCATGCCCAGTATCTTGATGGATGGCCTGGCCAAATCTGCAGTCGAGTAGTAGACACCCGAGCAAATGCCGTTCACCAACCCATGCTTATGAAGCATGCACGCAAAGTAGACCGGCTCGCGCAATATTTGCTCGATCTGGTCTGAACTCAAATTCTCTTTTGCTCTCAGTCGACCGTATTCTTCACAGTAGCTCGAAAAATCCGCAAACTCATCGGGGTCTATGATTTCCATGCCGGAAATATCAAAACCATGCTTGTCTGCAAGCGCCTGATGCGCCGACTTTGAACCCGTCAAAACTACGGTCAGCCAACCGGCCTTATGTACACGGCACGCAGCCTCCAACACACGCTCATCGAACTGAGCATCGGGGACAGCTACGCGGCCTTTCACACTTTTGGCCTTTTCTATAAGAAAATCTATGTAAGGATGCATATACCTTTTTCCGCGCCTCAAAAGGGAGGCTTCGCGTTTTTGGCACAGGGCACTGCGCGAAGTCTCCCTCACAGGCATTGAGTCTTATTTTTTGCTTTTTGCTTCTAGCCAGGCTTTGCCCGCGCGGGCGACCTGCTGGTCAATGAGCGGGTTGCCGCGCTTCGGCGTTGCTTTAGGCTCGCCGATCACTTCGTTGACTATCGCAACGAACTCTTCCTCGCTCAAATAGTCCTTCTTCACAAATGCAAGATCCTTGACCTTGCCGAGGATCTCCAGCACCTGATCTTCGTTGGCATCTTCGAGTCGGCCGATTCTCTCCAGCCACAGGTTGATCGAATAGGTTCCACTCTTCTTGCCTACGACAAAGTCAATCGGCTTCTGGCCGACAAGGGCCGGATTGAATGTGTAGAGGATCTCCAAATCGTCGGCCTTTGCAGCGTTGGTCGCAAACATCAGACCAATGCCGGACTCCACTTCAAATACGCGGCTGCCCAAGATCGGTCTGTTCACTGGGATAGCATGGTCATTTGCGATACTGCAGACATACTTCGCTGTCTCAAGCATGTGCTCAGTATTGAGGCCGAGATCGACTCCATACATACACAACAACGACATAACTACGTCTTCGATTGGCGTGTTTCCAGCGCCCTCACCGATTCCGGCGACGGTCACATGGGCAACGTCAGCACCTGCCGCAAGAGCAGCAAGCGTATTTGCCACACCAAGGCCAAAGTGCATATGGCAGTGAGCTTCGACCGGCTTGTTGAAGCGAGCCTTGAGCTTTTTGATAGCAGCGGCATACGCCTCTGGAATGCAGCAGCCGAACGTGTCTGCAACGACCAGTGAGTCCATATGGCCCTTGGTAGAAACTTCTTCGAGCATGTCGCAGAGTTCTTCGGAGTCCGAACGGGTTCCGTCAATAGTGAAGAACGCGGAATACATGCCTAATTCCTTCGCTGCGGCAGTGGCATCTATTGCAGCCTTCTTTGCCCAGTCGAAGCTCTTGCCATAGGCCTTCTCCACGAATTCCTTGTTGGCGGCAATTTCCATAACGATGCCGTCACAGCCTGCTTTGGCAGCCTGCACGACATCGTCGACGATACAACGTGTGAACGCGAAAACTTTCGGGCCAAGGTTCAAGTCCTTAATAGCCTTGACTGCATACTCGTCTTCCTTGGAAACAGCAGGCATACCAGCTTCGATGCGATGAACGCCTAACTTGGCAAGCTTTTTCGCGATCTCGATCTTGTCTTTGGCGGTGAAGACCACGCCGGTCTCCTGCTCACCATCTCGCAGAGATACATCATGAATCTGGATGTTCTTTGCGAAATTGAAGTTCTTGGTGATTTCCGGATCGAAATCCCAAGGACTTACGCGCCACATTGAAGTTCTATGCGGTCCTTCAGTCATTTTAGTTTATCTCCCTTTTAGAATCTCTGTTAGCCAAATCTTGCAAATGGGCCGTCACAGTCATCAACGGCTGAAGCATAAATGGCTTTTTGAGTTTACGACAGACTTTTTTCGTCAATGCAATCAGATCATGCGTATCTTTGGACATCTCCAATACGCAATTCTCGATCCGATCAATCTCCTCATTGCATGTACTCAGAAAACGCCCTACGTCGTCACCTTCGATAACATCGAAGTGACCCGTAAGTATCTTTTTTACCGGCATTTGCATCACGTCGGATAATGTCTTGCGATATGCCGCTACGTCCTCATACTGAGCAAGGGTTCCAAACGGGCCATCGCCCGGCAAGCTGTCTCCAGTAAATAGCGTACCAGACGCCTCATCGTATATGCCAATACAACCGGGCGTATGGCCCGGCATTGGAATCACTTTTAAAACAACGCCCCGGCCCATGTCGAAGCTCTCTGAGCCGGTCATTTTTATATCGACCCCTATTTCAGGGCCGAGCCACTTGTGCACCCCTCTTACATCCGCAGGGCCGGGAACGAACTCCGGAAATCTTCTCAGAAACCGGCGGTCGTTTTCGGCATGCGAAGATACCATATCTGCATCGGCAAAATGCACCGCAATTGGACATTCAGTCGATTCGCGAATCATCGCCGCGCTGCCGATATGATCCCAATGGCCGTGCGTGTGAATCACAGCGCCCACACGGGGTGAACCGAGCGCGCTCAGACAATCTAAAATAGCGCGCCCGGTCGTAGACAGCCCGGTATCAATTACGGCGGCGTTTTCACCAACTATAATATATGTCCGCACGAACACATGGCCGAATGCCGACTCGATCCGATATATGTTATCAGCAAGCTGATTTATAACGGGATGATCCGATCTCCCTTTTCCAACGGATGCCAAAACTCACCTATACAAGCGCAGCCCTTGGGCGCTTACCCGACACGAACTCAAGAGCCGACGTCGCCGCATTGATCTGAAGAGTGTCTACCGCCTTCTCCGATACGGACGCGGCATGGCTCGTCAAAATAACGTTGTCGAAGCTGCGCAGAGGACTGTCGGCAGGCAACGGCTCATCTTCAAACACATCCAAACCGGCGCCGACCAGCTTGCCGGACTTTAGAGCCTCTATCATCGCCTTTTCGTCAACAACCGGCCCTCGCGAAGTGTTTACGAGTATCGATCCGTCTTTCATCTTTGCCAGCGCTTCGGCATTGATCAAGTGCGTGGTCTGCGGTGTCAATGGACAGTGCAGCGACACTACGTCGGACTCTTTAAGCAGCGTATCCATGTCCACTTTCTTTACGCCGAGTTCGGCAAAGACTTCGTCCGAAACCCACGGGTCAAATGCGACAACAGAAAAATTGAAAGCTTGTGCTTTCTTTGCCACCAGCCGTGCGATTTGTCCAAAACTCACTAGACCAATCGTCATATCTGAAAATGCAGGTATCGGCCTGAACGGGTTGATGCCCCAGCCGCCCTTCATAATCTGATTGTGATCGTGAATGATCCTGCGGCCGATGTTCAAGACAAACGACATTGCATGATCAGATACCTCATGGAGGCAGAAATCCGGCACGTTGGCCGCGGTAACGCCTAAATCCTTGGCTGCGTCGAGGTCAAAATTGTTGACTCCAACGCCGTATCGCACGATGCACTTTACTCTCGGCAGGGCTTCCAACACTTTGCGAGTGATGGGCGCCCACTGCACCAACAGCACATCCGCCTCGCCGCAAGTCCTGATGACATCGTCCTCAGTCTTGCAGATCGGCTGTATCTCTATAAGTTTGTGTCCTGCTTCCTCAATGATCGACCTCTGAAGATCAGTCGAAGGGAAACTGTGATCGGAAATAACAACGTTGCTCAGATCTCTACCTCCCGGATTACAACTGCCTTTGCGTTGGCAGGAAATTACACCTCAGAGCCCAGCAGTATGCGCGCTACGGCCAAAATCTTTGCTTTTGGCCCGCGGAATGCCCAAACCTGAGCCTCATCGTCGCATCTCGAAGCGCCGGTTCCGCGGCCTATCGCTGGAACGTGATATTCTAATTCGTTAAACTTGCCCAAGCCACTGTTGACGTTACATGCTTGGATCGCATATCCAAAGTCCTCGGGATCCTCCCACGGCACGTCAATATAATTGCCTGAAGGATTCACGCGGAAGCAGCGAATAATCAGCGCTGCGTCGTCACCGGAGTCATATATATATCCGACTCTGCCGGTGCTTATAGGCGCACGCACGGCCAATTTGTGTTCGCCCTGCTGGCACATTCGATAACGGAACAGATGGTCAGTTGCGATCATCTCATCGTCTTCAATCTTACCTACAGTGCCGAAGTATATCTTTGGTTCAGCCTTGCTGTATGTTGCAACAAGCAAGTCGCCAGGCTGGGGCATTTGAACAAGATTCCACAACCCCACGCTCACTTCATCGGCAACAGTTGGATCGGATATTTCAAGGCTGGTGAACTGGCTGTAGCCTGCGTACTCGATGCCGGACATGTCAAACTTCTTTTCAAAGCGCAGTGGGTTTGCAGCCGGCCCGAACCACTTTGAAATTTTCAAGTCGATGTCGCGCTTCTGCCTGGATATGTTTACCTTAAGGTTATTTACAAGCTTAAAATCGTCGCCGGAGCGCTCGACCTGATAATTGCCCGGGTCGAGAGTGCGCTGCTGATAATAAACGTCGCGATTAGGAAAATTCGGGAAAAACAAATCGATTTCGGGAGACAGCCATGTGCGATCTCCACCGGAATTCTGCCACTGATCGCCCGCATAGAACTCGCGCGCAGAGTCGGCCGAGGCCAGCGCATCGTTAGTCCAATAGAAATTCTCTTCACTGCTCGGCGAAAAAAGTCCCAGCACGCGCCCACCGTAGGGCAGCACCAGCACTTTTGTTCCATCGGCGCTCTTAAATAACTCGGTCGGTTTCCCGACCGCGCTCAAGGTATCAACAAGTTTCTTGAGTTCAGCCATGCCGCTTTTCTCCTGTTTTTATAGCAGGGCAGGCACGAATGCCTGCCCTGCGCTGAATTCATACACTTCCGGCGGACATAAAAACCCGCCTTCGCGTTAAAAAACAAAATCAGGTCTTGGCCAGAGTATTTGCATAGGCCATTATGCCCGCCGCAATAAGCAGCAATGCTATAGAAGCATATATCTGAATGCGAGGCTTGCCATGCACGCCCTTCCATTCGCCGCTTATAAAACCAACACCCTGATTACCGGTCATCTGCATAGCCTGCTGAATGCCGAAGCCGACAGATGCACCCAGTCTTCCCAACGCGATCATTCCCCAGCCCATCGCTGCAGTTCCAACTGAACTATTTAATGC
>JAEWSK010000010.1 GCA_023398345.1 Armatimonadota bacterium
ATATTGTCAAAGTGATGGCGGATCGAGCGTATGCGGACGCATATCGCATCGTGCCGGTGGTGATGCTCGGCTTGATTGCGTGGGCGGCATCAAGCGTCTTTGAAACAGGCGTGCTATTGGCTAAGAAAACTTACTTTCGCACGCTCGGTCATTTGCTGTCGGCGGGCATTGTTGCTGTTGCATATTTATTGCTGATTCCTCGATACGGTGTGATGGGAGCCGCATGGTCTACTGTTGTCGGGTTCGGCGTTATGGCGGTGTCTACATATATATTTTCGCAAAGGCTCTATTCGATTCCATACGATATCCGTCGCGCCTTTTTGCTGTTTGGCGTGGCAATCGGCTTATATGCTGTCGCACAAATATTACCCGGCGCGAGCGTTGAAATGATTGCAATCAGGACATTAGTCGTGTTGACGTGCCCGTTGATTTTATATGCGACGGGCTATTTTGATATTGATGACATGTCCGCGCTTATGGGTGCTGCGCGGTCTATTTTGCATAAGTACACTTTTGCAAAAAGGAAGGTGTGAGCGCATGCCGAAAGTCAGCGTTATAATTCCAACTTATAACTATGGCCATATGCTTGCTGAGTCCATTGATTCGGTGCTTACTCAGGACTATGACGACTTTGAGCTGATTATTGTCGATGACGGCTCGACTGACAATACAGCCGCAGTTGTGCTTGAATACGGTGACCGACTTCGATATGTAAAGCAAGATCACGCGGGTATTGCGATTGCTCGCAATACCGGTGTCGCATGCGCGCGTGGAAAGCTGATTGCATTTCAAGACGCCGACGATTTGTGGGTCACTGACACACTCGCAATGAGAGTGAGCGCAATGGAACGTCACCCCGAGTTGGGCATGGTCTTTGGCGATGTATCTGTCGAGCGAGATGGAAAAACGCTCTTTTCATCGTTTCTGAGCGAGCGCAAGGCGCTTGTAGAGTTAAAAACAGTAAGTGATGGCGAGTTGCGCATAATTGCCGATAGCGCGTTTTCCGCGTTGCTAAAAGAGCGGTTCATACCCGTTCCTACAATCATAATTCCCAAGAGGCGATTCGACGAGGTCGGGTTGTGGGACTCGGAAATGGACGGCGTGGAGGATTACGAATTTTACCTGCGATTGTCAAGAGAGTTTCCACTTGGGTATATCAATAAAGTGCTTGCACGCTGCCGAATACATGGCGCGAATATCAGTTGCGATGTTATCCGGCAAAACGAGCGGCGCATAGGAATGCTTCGTCAATTTGAAAACGATTCGAGCTTGTCGAATGCTGATAGGCTGGGTTTGCGCCGTCGCCTGTCTGAGCTATACATTGAGTCCGCATGGTATTTCAAAAATGCAGGTTTTCCTGAGCGTGCTAGAGCGGACTACCTGTGCGCATGGTCGTTTGATAAGTGTAATTGCGGCGCACTGCTGCGCTGTGCTGCGACGCTTGGGCGTCATTCGAGAGGAAGCGTTTTGTGACTCGCCGGATACTAATTGTGACACATCACTTTCCACCGTCAACGGTGGCGGCGTCTTTCAGGCCGCTTCGGCTGGCAAAATACCTGCCGGAGTTGGACTATAGGGTGTGGGTCGTCTCCGCGACTGCCGGGTCATACCCGTCTGGTCGAACCGATTTGCAACTAAACAATGAACTGCCAAAGTCAGTTTGCGTTACTCGAGTTCCGAATTTTAACCCATTGATTTCCTACGAGCGCCGTCGGCCGCCGAGTGAGCCCGACTCAAAAAGCATCGATAAACCTAAAATTCCAAATGTTAAGGGTTTTATGGCCGAGCTTTTCAAATTTCCAGACATTGACGCGCCCTGGGCAATGGCAAGTGTCGCATTGTCGCTGTATATTGTGCTGCGCAATCGAATCGACGTGATTTACACTAGCGCACCTCCATTTGGGGCGCATTTGCTTGGGCTTGCGCTTAAAAAGCTAACTGGCAAGCCCTGGATTGCGCATTACGGCAATCCGTGGACAGATAACCCATCAATAAGCTGGAACTGTCGGTTATTTAAGCGCGGCTGCGAGCGGTTGGATAGGGCGATAGTTCGTAACGCCGATGCAGTGCTCGTGCTTGATGATATACTTGCCGACTGCATTCGCGATCTCGGTCGACATGATCGGGTATATGTCCATCCAAACGGCTTTGATCCCGATCACTTTGCGCCGACTGACATGCCTGCGGGCAAGTTTACGATAACTTACGCCGGGTCGCTTTATAACATGCACGACCCGCATGTTATATACGATGCTATATCAATCATTGAGCGCAAGAATCCAATTGCGCGTGCCGGCATGCGATTTATATTTGCCGGGCCGCCGAAATGCGATCCGATGCGCGCGGGCGCTCCGGAGAATGTCGAGTTTGTCGGGCCGCTAGGTCATGCCGATCTCGCGCGTCAGCTAAATGACTCGCATGTGCTGCTGGAGTTTTTGACTGCGTCGGACGAGCAGAAGTTTACGATCCCATGCAAGCTATATGAATACATGGCCGCACGCAGGCCGATACTAGCCGTTACGCCCGAAGGGCCTCTTGCAAATGAAGTGCGTCGACTCGATCTTGGTAAAGTTGCGCCATGCAATAATCCTAGCGCGGTCGCGCAGGCGATATTAGATTTTTACGCAGCCTATAAAGCAGGCTCGCTGCGCGCCCCATGCAACCCAGAGATAGACGCGTATTGCGCGCCGAATCAAGCCCGCGCATTTGCAAAAGTGGTCGAGGAAGTGTGCGCAGTTGATGACTGTGAGCCGGTGGTCGTCCGTGGGAGGTCGCGATGAAAGAGCGAATCTCTGATTTGAACATGACGATTGCCGACACGTGCATACCCGGCTGGATGGTCGGTCTCGGTGTGATGTCGGTTTGCTTTCTTGGCGGGTTGTCACTTGCGTGGATTCCACCGGAGGCCGTTTTGGGCCTCACTATCATCGGAATACTTGCCGTTATTAGCGTGCGGTGGCCATATGCGGGCCTCATTTTATATTTGTGTATGGAATATCTTCGGCCCACAGAGCGACTTCCAGTGCTTGCGCCGCTGCATTTGACGAGAGTGGTTGCTATATTCGTGCTAGTAGGCTGGCTGCTAAGGCGCAGGCGCGATGGTTTTGAGCTGTGGGTTCGAGCACCGGAGAATACGGCTGTTTTGTTGTTTTTTGCGGCGTCAGGTGCGTCGGTGTTGTTTGCCTTTTGGAAAGCTATTGCATTTGACACGACAATTGACGTTGCTCGCATGGCGATTGTGTTTATTCTCATCGAAAACATAGTTAATAATCCCAAGCGGCTGGCTGGATTTATGATCGCATTTGTACTTCTGAACGTCTGTGCCAGTGCCGAGCAATTGTATCGCTACGCCAGTTCATCGGCTGGTGCGGAGGGGTTGGTCAGAGCGGCGGGAACGGGGTCGTTTCTTGGAGAAGATGGCGACTTCGCGCTTGCTATGTGCGTGGCGTTGCCTTTTGTTTACTATCTCGCATGGAGCAAGATTCGCCCGATTTTGCGGGTGATAAGCGGTATTGCGGGGGTGATGATGGTGTGTTCGGTTATGGCGACGGGATCGCGTGGGGGAGTTGTAGGCTTGGGGAGTGTGTTTTTTGCACTTGCACTGCGAAGCAGGCGACGGCTGGTTGCATTGCTTGCGATTGTGGCAGTGGCCTTTGTTGTATTCACGCTGTCGCCGACGGCGTATAAGTCGCGCGTTGCTACGATTTTTTCGTCCGAACGCGACCAATCTTCGCAGAGCCGCATTATCTCTTGGAAAGCTGCGCGAGAGATGTTTGTTGAGCATCCCTTACTTGGGGTGGGGGCTGGAAATTTTATGTCGGCGTTCGTAGGACGCTACGGCGGCGCATATAGCTGGAGCCGAAATACGCATAATGTCTTTTACCAAGCCGCGGCGGAGCTTGGAATATGCGGACTGGTGACATTTATCGCTATGCTTATTTGCGCATTTGCGCGAAGTGCCTCCCTAAATGCGCGACTCGTCCGTGCGGGTCTCGGCGATACGACAGTTGCATCATACACCGCCGCGCTGTTTCCGGCAGTGCTGGGCTTTTTAGTGTCCGGCTCGTTTCAAACGCCGCTTTATTATCCCCATATCTATCTTCTCGCGGCGCTAGGCGTCGCACTCAGCAATATCGCCGCTCCAATGCTAAAAGAACGCGAGAAACCGGAGGCTCGATCCAATAGATGGCGAAAGCGCTTAACGCCGCAGTCCAAATAGACTGCGAATTTGAAGACGAAGAGTGGGTCGATTTTGTCGAGTCGGCAACTGATGCGACTCCTGCCCATCAAATCGTCTGGCGCAATCTCATCAGTGATATTTTTTGCTACGAACCAGCGTATCGAGTCGTGCGGCGCGACGGACAAATTTGCGGCGCACTTCCTGCCTTTGTCGTTCCGAGCGCATTGCTGGGTAGGCACATTATATCGGTTCCGTTTTTGAACTCCGGCGGAATATGCGCAATTGACGAGCAGTGCCGCACGGCACTTATTGACGAATCAAAGCGAATGCTCAGCGCACATCGCGCGCGTTATATTGAAATGCGGTGCGCATACCCTCCGCCAAATGAAATGCCTGCAAAAACGCACAAGGTTCGTATCATACTCGATTTGCCAAAATCATCCGATGCGTTGTGGGCATCACTGCGAAGCGAGATACGCAATCGAATTCGGCGTGCAGAAAAAGAGGGTTTGACGGTCGAGTTCGGTTCAAAAGACATAAATGGCTTCTACAGTGTATTTGCTGAGAACATGCGCGAACTTGGCGTTCCAGCGCATCCTCGCGTCTTCTTTGAAAATGTTCTTCGTTTGCTGAGAGTAAATAGTGGAGAGCCGTATGTTGAAAAAAATCGGAGGCCCATCGCAAACGCCGAACTTGTAGTGGTAAAAGACGGCAGCAAAATTATCGGTGGAGCAATACTGATTTACTTTCGAGATACGGTTGAAGTTCCGTGGGTGTCATGCTCGCGTTCGCATTTCGACAAATGCCCCAACAATTTGCTCTATTGGGCAATATTGCGGCGCGCATGCGAGTTGGGACTGCGCATTTTCGACTTTGGCAGATCCAGCCCAAGCACTGGCCCAGCCGTTTTTAAGATGCGATGGGGCGCTCGTGCGGAGCAGCTTTATTGGCACTATGTTTTGCCGAATGGTGCTTCTCTGCCCAGTGAAACAAGCTCTGCAGATCCTAAATTTCAACTGGCGTCGGCTGTCTGGAAACATGCGCCGCGCTTTTTTACTGACTTTGTCGGTCCTCGAATAATCGGTCATTTACCCGGATGATGAATGCAAGATATGCGATTTCGAATATGCTCCAATGCACAGGCGTGAACGCGCGCACTTTGAACAAGCGTCGTGGTTCGCTTGCTGTGTTGTGCTACCACAGGGTGCTTGATTCGGATGATCCCGCGCGTGCAGTCTCGCATCCTTCGCTGGTGACATCGACGAATGTTTTCGAGCAGCAGATGGAGATTATATCCCATAACTTCTGGCCAATTACGCTCACTGAAGCCATGTCATGGCTTGATGGCTACACAGAAATTTTGCAAAATGCGGTTTTAATCACTTTTGATGACGGCTGGATCGATACATACGCAAATGCGTTTCCGATAATGAAACGCCTGGGCATAGCTGGAACAGTGTTTCTCGCGACCGCCTTTATTGGCACGAACAGACG
>JAEWSK010000041.1 GCA_023398345.1 Armatimonadota bacterium
CCCTTGCAGACGCCGAACCCTTGATGACCGAGCTTTTTCAGCACCGATTCGGCGACGGCGAAGAAGGTCTCAACGGGCATTCGTTCGGCAATCTTTTAATCGCCGCAATGACTAGAATCACCGGCGACTTCGAGCGCGCCGTAAAAGAAACCAGCAACATCCTCGCCATAAGAGGTCGTGTGCTGCCGTCCACCATCGATCAAGTGCACCTGCAAGCAGAACTTATCGACGGCACGCTCGCTGAGGGAGAGACACATATCGCCAGCGGCAAAATACCGATAAAGCACATAATGCTTTATCCGTCGAATGTCAAACCGCTCGATGAGACGCTAAAAGCTATTGAAACCGCGGATTGCATCGTGCTCGGCCCGGGCAGCGTGTATACAAGCATAGTCCCAAATCTGCTCGTGCGTGGCGTAGCTGAGGCAATAAGCGCATCCAACGCACAAAAGATATATGTATGCAATGTGATGACACAGCCCGGCGAGACCGATGGGTTCACCGCCGCAGACCACGTAAACGCGGTCGCAAAGCATACTGAAAATCACGTATTCAATTGCGTTTTAGTTAACCAAGAAAGACCTGAAAAGCTCATGCTCGACAAATACGCCGCAAAGGATCAGTTCTTTGTTGAGCCAAACGCAGCCGCAATTCGCGACATGGGCTACAGGCCGATACTCGGCGATTACATCAGCCAGACTGACGTCGTCAGACACGACCCAGCAAAGCTGGCCGAGGCAATAATAAAACTGGTCTATTAGTTGTGTCCATGCATTCGCGCTAACACGATCTCCATTTGTAAAAGACAAAATGCAAGAAAGGGAATAGATTTGCATCCACATGACATTATCCTCGCAAGCGCTTCTCCGCGAAGGCGCGAGTTGCTTTCACTGCTGATCAGAGAGTTTCGCGTCATACCCAGCGAGTTTGATGAAACACTTGTACCGAATGGACTCGCTCCGGCCGAACATGCGCTTTACTCCGCGCAAATGAAAGCCCGTGACGTATCTGCCAATTTCCCCCACTCCACCGTGATCGGATCGGACACAATTGTTGTTGCAGATGAGGCAATCCTGGGTAAACCAATCGATACGGCCGATGCCGCGCGAATGCTGCGACTGCTGAGTGGACGAACGCATTTTGTCTATACGGGAATAGCCGTCATCTCGGATGGAGTCGAGCGTGCGGATACTGAACGCACCGAAGTTATATTTAGAGAACTGACCGATGAGATGATCTCGCGCTACGTCGCGTCCGGCGAGCCTATGGACAAGGCTGGAGCATATGCCATCCAAGGCAAGGGGTCGGTCTTGATAAAGTCTGTGTCCGGGTGCTATCCTAACGTCGTAGGGCTGCCGCTCTACAAACTCAGCATACTATTAAGCGAGTTCGGCATTGAACCGCTGTGCGAATAGCTGCTGTCAGTTAAGCGACAGGTGGGAAAGTGAGCCATTTTTATCGCAATCTCATTTTCATGTTCATTGCAAGCCTACTTGCAATCTGCGCCAACACGGCATTTTCGCAAGTAAATATAAGCAAGATCGACTATAATGGTTGGGCTGATTGCTATGAGATTTCCAATCCGGTCGTAAAACTCGTTGTTGTCCCACAGGTCGGCGGGCGTATTATGGAGTATTCGCTTGACGGAGAAAACGCGCTCTGGCAAAACGAGTCCGAACTTGGCAAGACAAGCGGGCCGGACATCGGAAGAACATGGCGTAACTACGGCGGTTACAAGGCATGGAACGCGCCGCAGTCGAGTTGGAAGAAAAATAATAAGGACTGCTATTACGACTCCATGCCCGCAAGTGTTGAGATACTGCCGGATGGACACGGCGTGCGTGTAACTAATTCACCCGTCGACCATCTTGGATTTCAGTTTGTCCGTGAAATATCTCTGTCGGACACCACATCGCGCGTGCGCATTACCGAGCGAATGCGAAATATATCCGACCGTGAAATATCATGGAGCGTATGGGACGTAACTCAAGTAAAAACTCCATGTTGGGTCGTATTTCCAATAAAAGAACAAAGCAAATTTGCCGGCGGTTACAGCAAGATATATCCGTCCAATAAAATGCTCCAACAAGTCACGAAAGTCGGCAATATCGGCATTTTACAATACAACAACGCCACCGAGAATTGGGCCACCGACGCGATGGGCGGATGGATGGCATACATAAAAGGTCAACTTGCCTACACAAAACATTGGGCAACACGTCTGGTAGGCGTAACATATCCCGACGGCGGGTGCGATGCAAAATTTTATACGTGCGGCACAAAATATCCCGATTGCTATGCCGAGATGGGTGTGATGGGGCCGATAGTAACACTAAAACCCGGCGAGCAGACAACGCTGATAGAGGACTGGTTTATAACACGATTAAACCAAAGCGCAAAAGACATTCCGGACGTGATCGAACGGCTAAAACTGCTTCAAAAACGAGGACTGCTGTTGCGAACGATAGACTTCTAAAAATTACCTGCTCTGTAATAAGGTGAAAAGTGCACAGTAAAAAGCTTATAACACATATATTTGCAGCCATCTTAATTGCCGCAACGCTGCTAGGCTGCAGCAGACCATCAGCAAAGACGGGCAAAATGGTGGTCGCGGCCAGCATTGCACCACTGGCAAACTTTTGCAAAGAAGTCGGCGGAAATTACGTAAAAGTCGAGCTTTTAGTGCCGCCGGGATCGAACCCGCATACCTATCAGGTCCAGCCAGATCAAATGGAGATGCTCAGTAACGCATCCGTGCTCGTGCTCAACGGCGTTGGGCTGGAGTTCTGGGCAAAAAATGTCACAGACGCGGCAGATAACCATAAGCTAATTGTCACTCAAACAGCCGCGGGGCTGCCGGTAATCGATCATGGCGATGAAGAAGGCGGCAACCCGCACGTATGGGTTGATCCAATCGACGCAATTCATCAAGTAAATGCAATTCGCGACGCATTTGCAAAGGCCGATCCAACTCACGCAAAGCAATACAGCCAAAACGCGGCGCGCTATGTAACCAAGCTCAAGCAGCTCGATACATATATTCGCTCGCAAGTATCAGACTTCAGGTCACGCAGCTTTATTTCTTTTCATCCGACGTGGGTGTATTTTTCAAAGCGCTATGGCCTAAAAGAGGCTGCTGTAATCGAATCCAGTCCCGGCAAAGAACCGGCTCCAGATGACATTAGGCAGGTAATCGACACGGCAAAGAGACTGCGCGTAAAGGCCATATTCGCCGAACCTCAAGTCTACCCAAAGGCGGCATACGTTGTGGCAGAAGAAGTCGGAGCTAAAATTGTGACGCTCGACGCGTTCGGCAAACCGCCGAGTTATGATTACATCGCCATGATGAAATCCAATATAAACGCAATGGCAGGGGCGATGAAGTGACCGACATACTAAAAGATAAAAACGTGCCTGCAATAGAAATCGAGAATGTCACCGTTCTGCGCAATGATCTCGTCGTGCTCGATTCCGTATCACTAACTGTAAAACGCGGTGAATTTACGGCAATTATTGGCCCAAACGGATCGGGCAAAACCACTCTCGTCAAAGCAATATTAGGCATAATCAAACCAAATAGCGGCTCTATTTGCATATTCGGCAGAAATGTAAGCGAACTCGGCGAACTTCGCACGAAGATCGGATATGTGCCGCAGATATTCGATATTGATCTCAATTTCCCCATAACCGTCTTTGAGACAGTGCTGATGGGCACATACGGCCGAATCGGCATTATGAAAAGACCAAAAGAAGCCGACCGCGCGGCAGCAATGGCGGCGCTTGAAAAAGTAGGCGTCGCCGACTTAAAAGACAGGCCAATTGCACGACTGTCCGGCGGCCAGCGCCAGCGAGTGTTTATTGCCCGTGCGCTTGCAAACAAACCCGAGCTTCTCGTTCTTGACGAGCCGACAACTGGCGTGGACGTGCTGACTACCGGCAGTTTATACGAACTTTTGCGGGAGCTAAAGGGCGAAGGCGTCACTATAATACTCGTCTCGCATGACGTCGGCGTTGTCGCGACTTATATCGACACGGTTGCATGCTTAAACACTGTAATGGTCGCACACTGCAGGCCGGAAGAAATAGAGTGCAGCACGGCAATGCGTGAAATGTATGGCTGCCATGTCGCGTTTTTACACCATGGCGAGTCGCCGCATATAGTAGTGGAGGATCACCCCGATGCTTGAATCTTTCGGATACGCCTATATGCAGCGCGCCATGGTCGCAGGAGTGCTGATCGGGGCATTGTGCGCTGTGATCGGGGTGTATGTAGTGCTCAAGGGATTGGCGTTTATCGGCGCGGGGATATCGCATGCGTCGTTTGGCGGGGTGGCGATAGGAGTGTATCTGGGAGTCAATCCTATATGGAGCGCGATAGTCTTTTGCGTGCTGGTCGCATGGGGAATTGGACTTACGTCGCGCAAGGGGCATGTAAAAGAAGACACCGCGGTCGGTGTGTTTTTTGCATCTACAATGGCACTCGGCATTGTAATAATCGGGCTTGTACAGGGCTATCAAGTTGACCTTTTCAGTTATTTGTTCGGCAGCATTTTGGCAGTTACATCGCAGGATGTGTGGGCAACCGTGCTAATTACTGCGTTGGTTTTAGGCACGGTTATCTTGCTTTACAAAGATCTAATGTTTGTTGCATTTGATTCGGAGATGGCCGAGGTCACTGGAGTACCTGCGGGAAAGCTCTACTTTTTGCTTATCACTATGATAGCGCTGACGGTTGTAATGTCTATAAAAGTAGTCGGCATCGTGTTGGTATCCGCGCTGATCGTCACCCCTGCGGCAGCGGCGTATCAACTTACGAAAAAGTTCAGAACAATGATGGTGCTGGCTGTGATATTCGGCGTCGGATCATGTATTGTTGGTCTGGC
>JAEWSK010000105.1 GCA_023398345.1 Armatimonadota bacterium
TGAGATCATACTTGCAAATCTGCATGCAATTGAAAAGGGCGCGAAGTCGGTTGTATTGACGGACTTTTTTGACCCTGAGATGCAGGAAATAAAGATAGAAATAGATGAAAAACTGGAGCCGCAAGCAAACGCAGAGCGATACTTCAAAAGATATCGCAAGGCACGCGATTCGGTCGCCAGCTCGGAATCTCGACGGTCGCTCATCGAAAGCGATATTGCGCGGCTGGAGTCGGCATTAAAAGAGTGTGAATCTACGACGACAATCGAATCGATGCGCAAGCTTCGCGCCGGACTCACGTCCTCTGGGCTGCTGCGCCAGGAAGTATCAGCAGAAAAGCAGGAAAGCGAGTTTGATGGGCATAGAATCCGCAGGTTCGTAACACCCGACGGCTGGGAGATGCTCTACGGCGAGAATTCGACCTCAAATGATTATCTCACGCAGAAGGTTGCGCGGCCAAATGATGTCTGGCTGCACGCACGTCAGATCACCGGCGCGCATGTGATAATAAGAATGGCGGGCAGAAAAATCGGCGCGCCTAGGCCGGTTTTGCTGCAGGCGGCAAAGATCGCTGCAATGAACTGCGACGCGAAACACTCATCGCTCGTTCCAATTGACTACACGCTGCGCAAATACGTCCATAAGCCCCGAGGCTCAGCGCCGGGTTTCGTGATCTATCGCAACGAAAAGACAATAGACATAAACCCTAACGAATAGGTGCTTGTCGAGTTCGCGGAATAAAATTTTAATAACAAATTCCGCAAACGCACATCCTAAACTGCGCTATAGATTTGCAACTCTTTGTCTGGGAACGAACAGTTCTGACATCATATTGCCTTCTAATTCCACCTCGCAGCATACATCTCTGACATCAGGCTTCTGCTTGAGCAGCTTCACGACTATGCGCATCTCGTCACCAAGGTTAACTTCCTGGGCGAAGCCACGCACTTTCTCGACACGGCCCTGCAAATAAACCACGCCATGCATAACATGGACATTCAACTGACTAATGTCCAACGGGCGCTTGGATATATCCCGAAGCACGTCTCGAGTCATAGCAGAATCAGCAACTGACATACGAACCGCCCCCTCTTTGGAGTCGTTGAACCAACACGTCAGCATTCGCTATACTGTCTATATACCCCGCTCATCTCTGTCAGATGACAAGCACTTATACTTGTTATGCTTAAACCGAAATGTCATCAATATTTGACTGCATTTTGCATTATTTTATTCGCCCTGTCAAGTCACTTCAATATCATAATATCGCTCTGCTGTCTTGGTAAAATCGCTCGGCAAATTGCACCGGATGTTACTTCGCAAGAGCTTATGCCGGTCACGGCCACCAGCTTATTGACCGCAGGTTCGGTCAGCAGACCGGACTTGATCTTAATTAAAGTGCCCGGTTTGCTCTGAATATAAAAGTAATCGCCGGACACCGATGTCACAGTGCCCCATGTTTTAACGAGCAATCCGATGTTGTTGGCTCCGATACCGCCCGTAATGCCCGGAACGACATCGATTGCCGCGCCGCCCAACATTTCACCGCGCATGCCAAATGGCCCCAAAGGCTCCGACGCAACACCCATTGCTGTAACGAGACCCGTTGTTATCTGGCGTTCGCCGTCGCATGCGCCAACGACGCCTGATATATCGACAACATCACCAATATTGACGCTTGCATTCGATATGACTTTAACCGCGCTAGACCGGTCGGCTTCCTCGGCATAGAAATACCCGGAAAAAGCCGCCGTGACGATCTTGCCGCGCAGCAGCACGAGCGATCCCAAAGGCATAAACTTCGCAGCAATTATGCTCGGCACTTCCTGTTGACCCTGCTGAGTAATTGATGCCGCGCACAAAGCATTTGAGTAACATTCATAACTCTGATAAAACAGCAACCCTGAGCTTGTGTTGCCGTATATGCGAGGGCAAAGTTGGGTTATGAGATCGGAAATCAGCGCAGGCGTCGGCTCAGAAGATACGACTCCGTTTGAACCAACAGTTGTGTAATAAATATCTGAGTTGCCTGCGAACAGTGATCTATAGTCCTCCCACACTGTTTGGTAGTTCGATCCGTCCCAGCACATCGAGGGATAGTTTTTTGCGGCAGATCCACTATTGATGCTGACTCCAGATGCATCTAATATCGACCCGGCGCTTGTCAATCGGCAGCCGGCGATGCGCATGCCGTCTGTCCATATAGCAAAGTAACAGCCGTTTCCAAAGCATATGCTGGGAGCGGTTTGTGAATATGACGTGGCGGGCATTGGCGTGCCGGTTGGACTCGCAACGGCTCCGGCTGATGAGATTTTTACACCATATACCAGCACGTTGCCCGTGCGATAGTCCTCCCAGACAACATAGTAGTCGGATCCGTTGGATGCTGCCTTTGGATTGCGCTGGTTTCCGGTGGACATGCTCACAGCGCTTCCGAGTGCAGTGACACCGCCATTAACATCCACTATAGCTCCATAGATATCAGTGTAATAGTAAGGCGAAATCGCATTGCGCGAATCTTCCCACACGACTAAAAACTTGCTGCCGTTGGACGTGACAAAGGGCGTCCTCTGATTCTCGACAACTGAGCAAATAACAATCGGATTCGTTTCCTTTGGCTGCAGAGCGCTGTCAAGTCGGAATCCGCGTATATCGAGACCACTTAAATCGTAGGTCTCGTCTCCACACCATGCTACTAAATATTCAGAGCCATTCCATGCAATTGAAGGCTCGACTTGATGGTTGTAAATTGTCGAAGTGAGATTAACAGGTGAACTGCTGAGAACTTCGCCCGCATGCGAGACCCTTGCCGCCAATATGCAGCTCTTGCCGTTGACCATTTGGCTCCATACAATCGCGTATTCACTGCCGTTGTCGGCAACGCAATAATTGGACTGACTGTCTTGAGCCATTGATATTACCGTGCCGTTGGAGCCTGCAAATGTTCCTGTTCCGGGGACATAAGTTGCAAATGCATCGCAGCCGGATATGCTCAAATTGTTCCATCCGACTCTAAATCCGCCACCGGAACATCCGCTCACGCAAACGCCGTCTGATCCTGCGACGCCAAGCGATATATTGAACCCGGATGTGTTCAACAAAGCTCCGGCGGTGCTTACGCGAACGCCTCGAATCCATCTATCCGACCGATCGCGCCATGCGATCAACATTCGAGTGCCGTCGTAACCTATGCCGGGTATCTCTTGGATGCTCGTGCCGGTTGCGACGGCAATACCGTTTCTATCCATTACTGTTCCAGACGAATTCACCCTTGCGCAATAGATGTCGGCATTGGATGTGCTCGCGCGATAATCCTCCCAAGCAACCATGCAATATGAACCGCATCTTGCAATACGAGGATTCTGCTGCGCGCGCGTAATCCCGCTCGAGCCAGTGCTGTCA
>JAEWSK010000143.1 GCA_023398345.1 Armatimonadota bacterium
CTACAATTACACTTTGACCTGCTGCCTCACGTGCGATTCGTGCCCCTGCGCTGTTTATCTCAAAGACTTTGTCAGCAAGGCCGTATCGTTCGAGCCGAAAGCGATTCGCAGCGAATGTGTTCGTCTCAATTGCGTTTACACCGGCTTGAATATACTCAGCATGTATATCGCGGATTAGCTGTGGAGATGTGAGATTGAGCTCCTCAAACGGCCGTGATGCGTTGATGCCGTGTTCGAGCAGGAGCGATCCCATCCCTCCGTCGAAAATTATGACATGCTCGCGGAAGACCGAAGGCAGTTCTCTTGGTTGTGGCATTAGGCCCTCATATTGTATTTGTGATGCGGTTGTGCTCATCTACAAGCACGACCTTGCGCTCAATCGGCTCATCAGTCAGGCAGAATGCTGCCAGTATGACTTTGTCTCCCACATTGCAGCGATGGGCGGCCGCTCCGTTTAGGCAAATCGTCCCACTGCCGGGTTCCGCGGGTATGGCGTAAGTTGAAAGGCGCTGGCCGTTGGTGACGTTCCACACATGCACCATCTCGCCTTCGACGATTCCAGATGCGTCCATAAGGGCGCTGTCAATGGCGACACTGCCGACATAATCGACGTCACAGCACGTAACCGTCGCGCGATGTATTTTGCTTTTACATATATTTAGCAGTTTCACACTTATAGTATACCAGCAGGGCAAGACACCGTTCAAGCGAGGGTGGTATAATGCGACAAAACAATTTGAGATCTGAGATGAAATGCCATTTTGCCCCTCATGCAAATATGAATACTTAAAAATGCCCTGACTATGGCGCAGGCGGACATATTACTCGCGTTTTTAGATGGTGGCGTACGTTTTTTTTGTGCATGAATGCGATGCCGCTTGCCGGAAAATACTGGAGGAATAATATGGCCGATTTTCAAGCCAAGTTTTTGCATTGCCGCATACGAGTTCGTGATATAGAGAGATCAGTAAAATTCTATTGCGATCTTTTCGGTTTTAGAAAAGTGCGCGAGCAGGCATCGCCAGCCGGAAACCAACTCGCATTTTTGGAACTGCCGGGCAATAATACTCTCATCGAACTCTGCTATCAGCCCAGCGAGCCTGATTTTACGTTTCCAGAGGATATTTTCCATTTTGCTTTCAACGTGCCTGATCTTGATGAGTTTAGAAAGCAGTGGGAAGCTGAGGGTGTCGAGTTTTGGCCGGAGTCCGGGCCTGTGAACAATCACTTTTATTTCATTAACGACCCAGATGGCTATGAGATCGAGGTTATGAAAACTGACTGAATTATTATGACTAGCCAGGGGCAGTTCCCCGGCTAGTCATATGAAACACACGAGCTAGTTTTTAGGCGTGAGCGCCCAACTTTCTTTTATGTCTTCAAGATCGACAATTTGCTTGTTGTTGAGCTTGAGTGTTTTGCCGTTTACCATCATAGCCTGCGTGAGTTCGCCATTTTGCGTCAGTCGAACATACAGAAGCTCGCCGAAGAATTTCAAGCGTTCGGACTCGAGTGTCACTTCTATTGGACCAGCGTCGGATATTACAAACAAATCGACATAGTCTTTGCCTTTAACCCTAAAGGCCGAAACGGGTTTATCGCATTCAGTAGATAATGTTTCGACGCTCGGCGTGAAGATCTGACCTGCTGGGGTGGGGAACATTACCGTGTCAAACGATATAGGAAGAGCGCTATGTCGGGTGTAGGTTATGTCGTGAGACGGTCGGTTGCCATAAAGTGCAGTCCATCCGGCGACGTGTGGCTTTTTCTGCCCACAAATATCTTCGGCATTCGATATGATTTCTGGTTGAACTGGGATAACGGCCACGTTTGCCACATCCGGATTGGTTGTAAGCGCGACTCGATTTGCATCGATCTTCACCGTCCCTGACTCATACTGATGCATGAATGGGTTTGTTTCAACCAGCGACATGTGAAACATCTGCTTCAATTCCCGCTCTTTGCCTGCAGGCCCAGTTATCCGGTCGTGGAGTATAAAGTATTCACCTCTAGGGTGAAATATAGTTCGCTCGTGTTTGACATCAAGCTCGACATTTTTTCTGTCTATATCATTGTTTATTCTTGTCGAGAAGCCGGCATTATACAAACCACTCGCGAAGTCGAAGTCTTTGCATGTGATCCAGCGTGCATCCGGGTCGGGGAATTGCTCTGGAACTAAACCAAGTCCGCGGCGCTGTCCCTTGCCATCTACTATCACGCAGTTGTGCCCATAAGTTGAGCGGTAGTAGTTTTCTAGTTCGTCGCGCAAATATGTATATATTCCTGGGTCGCTTATAAGCGGACGACCGTATGCATATAATATAAAATTGAGCTTGTCCTCGTGTTGGTGGCCCGACCCATAATATCCGGCATCAAAGAGCAGATATGGGCTGGATGTGTCCCAAGAGTCGCGCATTATGCAAAAACCTGCGTTCGGGAATCTGTATGAAGTCTGCGACGGCGGCTTTCCTTCTTTACCCTTCGTGCGCATATATTTGAAGTCAGCTCTGTTAAATATTGTTGATGCCACACCAATGGTGGTTGCCACATAGTTGTTGATCGGACTGCCGTCGTTGACTTGCGGCAGCAGATAGTTCGGCAAGGACGTGTAGACCAATGGCAGCGTGATCCGCTCGAATTCCTCTGTAAATACTTTTGGAAGCGTGCATCCTGCTGCCTTTGTCAGTCCTATTATTGAAGACATGGCATTGTGCGCAAACCTGTGGTAATTTCCCGAGCACTCAGACTGGAACCCATCGGCCAGAAATGATTTGTTATTGAACAAACGCAGTCGTCGCAGAGCCAGACCGGCCAGCCGATCCGACTCTTTCCATTCAGGAAATAAAATGCAACTGCACAATAATCCAGATGCCTCTATCTGAGACCAGTTTCCACCGTTTGAGTGGTATGTCGAAAGGTAGCGGGCATGCTCAAGATAGCTTTTTGCCATGTTGAAAAGCACTTTGTCGCAAAACTCTTGCGACTTTGCTCCAAAATTCCAAATCAGAGGCCAGCGCAGTGATGCCCTGCCTCCAACTTCCAATGTTCGCCACTGATAAGACGAGCGAATGTCCGGGCATGGTGAGTTTGTATACCATGAATCCCAAAGTCGAGCCATGTGATGAGGATATTTGGCGTTGCCGGTCTTTCGATAAGCATCAGCCAAGGTCACAATATGCACATGGCTATTGATCGAAACGTTGGTTTCCACGTCATTTTGTAAGACGGTTGTCCAATCTACTTCTTTGCCGTAGTCGTGCTTAATGCTGTTATGGCAGCGGAGAGTAAAGATGTTTTTGCAGATTTCGTTAGCCTCGCCTTTGAGAGGGTCATCCCTGTCGGGCGAGCTTCCTGAAATGTGGTTTGTTGGAAATGACACGATTCTGCTCAAATAATTAGTATAGGCTTGCTTTGCCTTTTTATAGTCGCTGCTGCTGACTGCCTTTTTAACGGCGTCAAGCCCTGCGTAGTCGAGCTTTACCTGGGCATAATAACCAGCATTCGAGAGCTTGTAGTGCATTTTTTTTGCGCCGGTCAGTTTGGCGTCTGTAGTCTTCGTATATAGGTTTATGGCAGATGCGACTATGGGGATGTGATGCTCTACAGCAAAGTCTACAATTGTCTTGAATCGTGGCAGAAAATCGCTTTGATTGATTATGTCCGGCTTTTCATCGCACTTTGTCGCAAACCGAGCCATACCGACCATTTTCCACATGTCCGAAAGCGCCAGCCCATGACATGCCTCTCCGGCAAATGCCAGCGCAAGCGCTGACTTCATCCGCGCATCGTTATTTCCAGT
>JAEWSK010000150.1 GCA_023398345.1 Armatimonadota bacterium
TCATCGGCATAGAGTTTGCTTTCTTTCATTATCTCCACGTCGATTTTTTTGCCCAAATCTATTTCTTCCTGCAGCGACATTGCGACTGCCGCACGCGGCGCTGAGCCGAGCGCGCAAGCAAAAAATAGTCCGATAACGATCATTTTGAGCTGTATGCTGCGCATTTGCATGTCAATCACCAACCAATCTTGTATGTACGGTAAAAAAACGCTACTTCTTTTTAGACTTGGCGGGCTTTTCATTTGTTGCATAGTACTGCGTTTCCAATGGAAATTTCAAATCCTCACGGTCTAATTTATCGGTAGCGTTCTTCCAGTCTTCGAAATCCGATCCAACCCGCTTTGCCAGTTCAGCGCTATGGGCTGTCAGATTTACCATTGCAGCCTTTGCCTGCGTCTTATCGCCCTTTTGTGCAAACGCCTCAATAAGCGCGACCCAGACCACCGGCGATTTCGATCCCAGCTTGAGCACTGCTTTGTTGCCCGCCTTAATTGCATCGTCATACTTACCCAGATGGTCATAAGTTACAGCCATTCTAACTAGAGGTTCCTTGAGTTGTGGGAATTGCTTGGACGCATTCTTAAAAAATACTATTGCCTGAGCATATTTTTTATCAGAATTAAGCGCCATTCCGCGGTAACAATCTATAACTGCCATAGTTTGCTTGTCGACTTTGCCCGGCTGTCGCTTAACTATTTCGGCGGCTCTGAGGCTGTAATCAATCGAGCGATCCGTGTTTCCGGCGAGATAGTATAAATTTGCTATCTCCATCATCAATGGCACATTGTCTTTTGAGAGCGCAAGCACTTTTTCGAGTTCTTGCGCCGAGTCCAAATATTTCTTGTCGGCATAATTCAACTGCGCATGGGAGAGAGTTGTGAGGTAATTATTCTGAGACAGGAAATGCCAATAGCATCCGAACAATGCCAGCCCGGCCAGACCAGCGGCGATCGCGTTAATTTTAATTTTCGCACTTGTCCATCCCAGATGCTTGCCGATTTCCCATATGCCGATTATCAGGCCGAGAACGGATGCCCCCAGCCACGGCGATTGATCCATCGAGGCGAAGACTTTGGCGGTTTGCATTATGCCCGGCAGCGCATGCTCGAATTTGCCCATTAGCTTATTGCTGTAGGTAAAAGTAAACCCAATGAATGCCACTGAATGAATGATGATATAGGAAAGTATTCCACGAGCTTTGGGCGCGCCGGTAATTACAGCTACAGCGGGGCCCATAAGGGCGACATACCAGACCCAAAACAGCATCGAGCCGGCCTGACCAGATCTCGACAGAGGATCGTTCGGACTTGTCCCAAAGATCATAATTGCCTGCGCAATTCCGGCCAGAACAAGAGTGATCTGCGACCATCCGATCAATGTCAATAAAGAAATATAATCGACCTGCGTACCCAGCCACTTCAGCAATTTTTGCATCGCAAACGTATAAAGCATGCACAGCCCGATCCATGCAATCGGGTTATACTTGCCGAGAAAAAGCGCCTGCAAATGGGTTTCCTTGAGTGCGGAGAGTATGGGCGCGGCGGCTGACGCAACTCCGGCCAGTAGTATTATGAAAAGCGCGCTGCCTAACAGACGCCTGCGCGTAATTTCTTCAAACGCCGCGCCGGGCGATGTCAAAACAGCAAGAGCGAGCTTTGCTTTTGAGTGGTCGTTTACGTTTTCCAATATAGATTCACCTTCTAGGCACTACGCGCCAACTTCTTCGCGCGGTTCCACTTTTCAAGACGTGCGGCGAGTTTTTTTATAGCCTGCGGTCTACTGCTTCCGCCACTTTGGATAGCTGGGTCATAAGTGTTCCGAAACGATGGGGCGTCAGTGACTGTGGGCCGTCGCTCATCGCATTGCTTGGGTCGTTATGCACTTCGATAAGCAGCCCATCTGCGCCAGCCGCCACTGCCGCTTTTGCTACCGGCCCGACATATTGCCAATTGCCGGTCGCATGGCTCGGATCGAGCATAACCGGCAAGTGCGTCCAATTTTTAAGAACTGGAATGGCATTTATATCAGTTGTATTGCGAGTGGAGTCCTCAAAAGTCGTAATGCCACGCTCGCAAAGTATGACATTCGTATTTCCTTCAGATATGATATATTCAGCCGACATAAGCAAATCGCGAATTTTTGAGCCGAGTCCGCGCTTGAGCACTACAGGGTGCCCGGTCGATCCAACTTTTTTTAGCAGCGCGTAGTTTTGCATGTTTCGCGTCCCGATCTGAAGAAGATCGGCGTATTTGCACACAAGATCGACTTCGTGGGTGTCCATTACCTCAGTCACAACAGGCAGACCTGTTTCTTTACGCGCTTTTGCGAGTATTTTAAGGCCTTCTTCCCCGAGTCCTTGGAAGCTGTATGGCGAAGTTCGCGGCTTAAAAGCCCCTCCGCGCAGCATTTTTGCACCTGCGGCCTTGACCTGGTGCGCGAGTTCAATTGTCTGAGCCTCTGATTCTATGCTGCATGGCCCCGCTGCAATTATTATTTCATCTGCGCCGACAGATATGTCTCCAATTTGCACCACGCTTCCCTGCGGGTGATATGAGCGCGACGCCAGTTTCCACAAGTCTGAGATAAGCTCGACTCTGGCAACACCGGCCATCGCCTGGAAATGCTCTACAAGATCCGCCTTGCGCACGTCAAGTTCGCCCAATACTGCGATAACTTTGCGCTCGACGCCGGGGTTCATAAACGGCCGGAATCCGATTCTTTCAATCTCTTGATGTACGGATTCGACTTCGTCTGTGGTTGCCGAAGTGTGCATTATGATAATCACGGTCGTTACCTCCGGCTACAGTATACGATAACGGGCACGCGCTAGTCCACCATGGTTGCTTTACGTGACTTTGGCCAAGCCGCATCAAAAACCTGTTTTTGACTGAGTGCCCAGCGTGTTTAAGGGGCAGTTGCAATTTATGGGAGCCTGAAACAAAACCCGCAGATTATATCTCACCTCTGGCTATCAGCGGTGTTTGATGCCCGAGGCAATGCGGCGAGGCGTCGGTGAGCGCAGTATCTGTTCGTCCACAATTTCAGAACCGACTTTGCGTCCGTTTTCATAAATCGTCTGAATTCTGACTTGCCGGAGTCCCGAATAACCGGCTGACAGCACGCAAGACTGGCCGTCGTATAAATTGGCGCTTGATACTTTTTGGACTGGAGCCGGCATTCTCTCAGTGCGCTCGACCATGTCGCGAACGACTACCGTGAGCTTGGGTCTTATCGATGTCGTTTTAACTCGGAGTCTGTCGCCGATTTGCAGGCGGTTGATGTCCATGTCTTGATTCATCGATGCGAGGTCTGCAAGTTTAATGTTGCATTTTGCCGCAATCGCGCTCGCGACGTCGCCATTTTCCACAATATAAACTGCATCCTTTGTCATCGGGGCGGATTTTGAAAATAGAAGCTTCACTGCATCGGCCGCCGTTTTTTTGAAGATTGTAGGGTCAACTGCGGCAATGTCTACAGTGACGTTTTCCTTAAACTGCGGCTCCTCGGCGAGGTTGTGAGCAAGGCTGCCGAATTTTCGCTTGGCGATTTCAAGAGTCTCCCCGGCTATCTCGCGTGTGGGCACTGCGACGGCTGGCTTCCCGTCAACTATAACTGCCCATCTGGGCACAAGCGGCGAAACTACTCGCAGCACGGTTCTGTAAGCCTTGTGGCGGCTGACCGCGAATGCGTTCTTTGGTGCGCGCTCAACTCGAACGTCTTGCTTGAATGATATTTCAGATGGATTGCATCCGGTGTTGGATTTTATTTGGGCTAGGATGTCTTTTGCGTCACCCTCGGTCGGTACGCACACAACGGGCTTGCCATTGACGAGTATCAATGACTTCGAATCTCTGAAGTGCCCGACCATCCAACATATGACGATAATAAGAGCAATTGCTCCGAAAGCAACTCGCTCGATAAGTAGCCGTTTTTGCAGCTTGCTGATTGTCGGTTCGTGACCCATATCTCTCGCCTCCGATCTGAGCTGACAATTTAATTATAGACGACCTCGGCACAAAGTCAAATTCCTAGCACTCTCGTTACACGACAATGTAGGTCGCATTAGGGGAACACTCAGAGTAAAATAAAACAGGATTAGTGTACAAGAGTAGTTGATTTGCCGGTGCGTCTTACAAGTTTTCCTGCGGCAATGATTGCGTCTTCGGGGTCAAAATGTGCGCTCAGGCAAACGACGCTGTCTGCAAATTTCAAAAAATCAGCACGTTGTTTTTTTGTAGCGCCCACAAATACAACAGGCAAACCGACTGAAGCCGCATGAGTATAGATATCATCTGCTGAAACGTCGGTGAGCAGAGCGTCGGCTATCAAAACTGACGGATTTAGCGTCGAAATCAATTCGAGACCGCGAGTGCCGTTTCTTTCCTTTGTAACCGAAGCTTTGATGCTTTCAAGCCGCCAAAGAAGTATTCGTGCGCTTTTTTCGTCGGGATCAATAACAAGAACCGACTTTGCGCGAAGTGCTGCAATATCAAGATCATGCTCTCTTTTCTGCTTTTTCGACAGTTTCCATGTACGCACAAACTCACGCCAGAAGCTTTTTGAGTGTTTCGACGACTCTCGCTTGTGCGGAAACTTCCAGCGAACGATAATTAGAGCTATGCAAACTATCAGGACGAATACGGCAATCCATCTTGATAGCAGCAGTAAAATTCCTGGCATCTGTCACAACCTACCTTAATATATATCAATACACCATTGGACATTAAGTATCCTGCCGGACTTATTGTTATCAACGATGCGCTAAGCTGCATATGTATGTATAGGATTACGATGTAATATTAATCAAGCATGCCTGCAAGTGCCAAGGAATTTGCAGGCATGCTTGACATGGCTCAACCGGTGAGCTACACTTAGCTTGCCGTCGCCTACGGCATGGATGCGAGAGTCGAGGTTGTAATGAAGGATGTCGCAATGTTCCCCGATAAGCGCGGGGTTCCAATACAGCGAGTTGGCGTAAAGGATTTCCACGTTCCTCTACTTATCAAGCGCAAGGATGATGGTTTTCAAGCCGTGCTTGGAAATGTGACCGTTAGCGTGGAGCTTCCCAAACAGTTTCGCGGCACGCACATGAGTCGGCTTGTAGACATTGTGTTTAAGTGGAGCCAGAAACCGCTTGGAGGCCATGGACTTAAAAGTTTGCTCGAACAAGTGCGTGAGCGGCTAAATGCCGCGCGTGCGCATATCACTATAAGATTTAAGTATTTTATTGAAAAGCAAGCCCCAATTTCAAAATGCGTCAGTGCACTCGATTATGACTGTGAGTTTTCCGGCGCCATCACAGAAGACGGCTTTGATTTTATACTCGGCGTAGAAGTTCCAATTACGGCGCTGTGCCCATGCAGCAAGGAAATATCCGAACGCGGGGCGCACAATCAACGCGGGGTCATCCGCGTGCGGATTCGCTACGGCCGAGATGGATCTCACTGGATCGAAGATTTAGTAAAACAGCTCGAAACGGCTGCAAGCTGTGACATATATCCTCTGCTCAAGCGCCAGGACGAAAGATACGTTACTGAGAAAGCATATGACTCCCCAAAATTTGTCGAAGATGTTCTTCGAGACGTAATATTGATGCTGCGTGCTGATCCGAGCATTCGCTGGTATGAAGTCGAGTGCGAAACATTCGAGTCGATTCACAACCACAGCGCGTATGCCTACCAGTGCGAGTCTCGTGAAGAGTGGGAGAAGCAGGCGTGAAAAAGGCGGTAGTTCTTTTATCCGGTGGTCTAGACAGCGCAACAACCGCTGCCATTGCAAAATCAGAGGGCTACGAAATATACGCCATTTCGTTTGACTACGGCCAACGGCATTCGCGCGAGATCAATAGTGCCAAAGCTGTCGCAAAAAACTTAGCAGCGGCAGACCATTTGATCGTAAAATTCGACATGCGCGCGATTGGTGGCAGCGCCTTAACTGATGAAATAGATGTGCCGCTCGACCGTGACACGGACGCAATGGCCGATAGCATTCCAGTCACATACGTGCCTGCTCGAAATACAATTTTTCTATCATTTGCGCTGGGTTATGCCGAGACGTTGGGCGCATATGACATATTTCTGGGTGTCAGCGCCGTTGACTACAGCGGATATCCTGACTGCCGTCCCGAATATTTGGCATCATTCGAGAAGACAGCGAATTTGGCGACAAAGGCAGGAGTCGAAGGAATTGGTAAATTCAATATCCACGCACCCCTTGTGGATATGAGCAAGGCCGATACTATTAGGCGCGGACTCGAACTTAGCGTGGACTACTCACTCACATGGAGTTGCTATGTCGGTGGAGACCGACCGTGTGGCAGATGCGATAGCTGCAAGTTGAGAATTGCCGGTTTTTTTGCCGCCGGTTCAGTCGATCCTCTTGAATATGCCTGAAGACGCAGCGTAACCTTACCGAAAACAATTATGTGAGTCTTTTGACTCATATGTTTGTGATGCTTGTCCTCAATAAAAGTTTGAGGCTATGCACTCACTCACCTGTTATTCGGAGGGTTTGTGGATGAACTGGTTATCTGATGCTATCGGGCTGCTTGCCAAGGGCGGCCTTGTTATGATCCCGCTGATGACTTGCTCCGTTATTTCCGTGGCGGTGTTAGTTGAGAGATATGTGAGGATCAATAAAGCCTGTGCGGACGCATCCGACGCCATAATGAGCGCTGAGGATGATCTTTACGCGGGCAAATCCGAAAAAGCTGCAAAAAATCTCGAATCGCACGATTCAGCAGTTGCACGTGTGCTTGCCGCTGGGATACGCGCTCACCATTTAGGTGATCGTGCGGTCGAAAGGGCTATGGAAGAGCACGGGACGCGCGAAATTGGCGCTTTAACATGCCGGCTCGGTTGGCTCGATACGATCATCACAATTTCGCCGCTGCTCGGTCTCTTAGGTACCGTCACCGGCATGATCTCAGCTTTCCACGTTATAGCTTCAAAGCAGGGCATCGGCACGCCAACGGCCATCACCGGCGGCGTCGCTGAGGCATTGATCGCGACAGCCACTGGTTTGGCGATAGCAATTGTCACACTCGTCGGCAACAACGCGCTTCAAGAGCGCATAAAGGGAATAGTTGTCGAAATCGAAGCTCGCGGGAATGCGATGCTCAATGTTATCGCAGATTCATCGGAGGACACCAGGCGTGAAATTAAAAGCCTATCAGCCTAAAAAAGCGCGCATAGAGATTATCCCGATGATAGACACCATCTTCTTTTTGCTGGTGTTTTTTATGATCGCGTCGCTTGCGATGACGACTCAAAAGGGGATGCCGGTCAATTTACCGAAAGCCTCGGCATCGACCGAGCGGCCTGTTGTCAAGGTCGTCTTAACGCTGGCAGAAAGCGGGCGCTATTATATTGACAAGACGCCTGTCGAGTTTGACGGCATACGCGGCATTCTCGCACAGCGTCTTAAGGAGAATCCTGGCGCTGTTGTCGTAATTAACTGCGATAAGACTCAATCCTGGCAAAAGGGTATTGAGCTTGCCGACGAAGCCAAGCGCGCTGGTGCGCGATTGTTGACTATTGCAACTGAACCCAAACCGGTTAGCTAATACAAAAGAAATAGAGTCGAGTTTTCTCTGGGCTTTCGACTTTAGACTTTGAACTCATGCGAGATACAGTTCTTAAGCGAGCAATATTAATATCGATAGCAGTGCACTTGATTGCGGTTTTTTTTGTAGGCCGCACATCGAGCACGCGCATCAATGCGGCTTCAATGGTTAAACCTCCAACTCGGCTGATAAACGTCGATCTTGTCAAAGACCCTCTTGCCGATCCACCCAAGCCTGCTCCGGTTGTAAGGCATGAGACGCCTGCTCCCGAGCCGAAACGCGGAGCAATAGCTTCCATTGCCAATTTCTTTTCTTCCGGGCGGCATTCATCTGCCGCGCCATCTCCGTCTCATCCGATTCGATCTAATGCAGGCGGCGCACTCAAGACGGGCACTGCCAGTCGGCACGGAGATCTGGCGGGAAATTGGAGTGGATCAACATCCGTCGGCAGAGTTTCAGGCGCAGAAAACGGCAGAGGAAATGGATCGGGCAGCGATTCTGGCATGGGAACTCCGGAACCTGTCAGAGTAGACCCGCCGCGCAGCCAAGAAGTATATCATACTCAGCCTTCGTCTCCGCCAGCGCCACGGCATGTGAGCGTGCGAATTTGCGAAGTGTCAGGGATGCTCGTTGGAGATCACTGCACAAACACGCGAATTGCGTCGTTTATTGAAGGCGACGAGCCTCGCCGCGTTTGCGACCGCTGCAAAGCGCCCGAACCTAAGCATGAATCGCGCCTTGCCGACCGCCAGAACCCAACGCTTACTCGCGATGCAAAACCACGCATTCCCGACTCAGTTGATGAGGGGTTGACGCTTGAAGTAGAGATTGATTATTACGTAGATGCCGACGGAAGTGTCAGCGGTGCGCGCATAAGTCGATCATCAGGCAACCGCGACCTAGACCGCGCGGTCATATCGGCGGCATCTCAGTGGCGCTACAATCCAGCCATCCAAGACGGCATGCCCAGGCGCGTCAAAGTCACTCGGTCGATAAAGTTCAGAACATAAATCCTCAAGGCGTTATCAGCCGCAGAGCCTTAGGTAGAATTTTAATATCGATTCCACTTTCTCCGCGCATGTCTCCATCGACCTGCATTTTTACTGTCGGCTTTGACTCGATTCTCACTTGTTTTACTCTGTGATGTATTGCGCACGGGTCTGCCGCCCATTTTGTAACCATAGAGGCCGACAGCCAACCTAAAAAGCGCAGTTTCATTGCCGGTCGATTTTCAAAGATGAGTAAATCGAGCATTGCATCATCCGGCCTTATGTCCGGTGCAATGTGCAGATTGGGGGCGTAGCTGGAGCAATTGCACACTATGACGTTATATGCGCAAGTGATCAGAGATGTCTCCCCGTCTAGCGTCAAGCAAAACTCAGACGGTCGATAGTGCACTGATTCTCTAATCAGCATTGGCGCATATGCCATGCGGCCGAATATTCCCTTTGAACGAGATGGTACCGACCGAACAACTTCCGCGTCGAATCCGAACCCGGCCATCAGCAAAAATCGTGTGCTTCCAGCTAGGCCAAGGTCGAATTCGCGTACGTTTGATCCGGCAATTATTGAAAGAGCATGGTCAATATCTTCTGGTTTGATTCCGAGTTCGTAGGCCAGCACGTTGCCGGTTCCAAGTGGCACTATTCCGAGAGTTATGCATGAGTCGCCAATGCCGTTGATAACTTCATTTACAGTGCCATCGCCTCCGGCGACAATGATCTTGTCGCAGCCGTTTGACGCCGCGTCCTTAGCAATACGGTAGGCTTCGCCTGCGTATGTGAGCACGATAGCTTGTGCATCAGGCATGTCTGCGACGCGATCGAGAAGCGTCCGCTTGAGGTGGGCGGATCGGTCACGTCCCGAGGTTGGATTTATTAAAAATAGCGTTTGCACGGCGCTTACCATTTTTTGCACAAAAAACTGCGCTTGATAAGACTATTCGGCGAGAATCTTAACTTTCCTGCCTACTACCCTGAGTCTGCCGTCTGCAAACAGGGCTATTGAGTCAGTATATGTAC
>JAEWSK010000194.1 GCA_023398345.1 Armatimonadota bacterium
TCCCGCAGATGAAGCCGGAAGGCAAGTAGCTGATTTTTATCGCCGGGACGCGGTGGCCCATCACGATTGCAGGCCATCCGTGTCCCGTGCGATTAAGATATTTATCGGCTGTAAGTTAACGCAAATAAATCGAAATTTATATTCTCTCAAGCGGTGTGATGCCCAGCGAATCCAAGCAATTTGCCATTGTTTGGCGGAACACGTCCACTAGTGCAAGGCGATATGTGCGCAAAGCTGGGTCTTCAATCTTTATGAAAGGAACTTGCTTTTCGGCGTCGGGGTCGGGAGTTTCATAAAACTCCGTGAACACGGTCGCAAGTTCAAACGCGTAGTGCGCGAGCGGCGCAGGAGAAAGCTCGCTTCCGGCTTTCTTGAGCACCGTGGCGTACTCCGCGATTTTCTTTACTAAATTCTCTTCAGGAATTGTAATGTGGTCGGGTATCTGAACACTGCTGCTCTTTTGAGAAAGAGTGGCGGCCTTGGCTAGAATCGAGCAGGCGCGGGCATGGGCGTACTCGCAGTAGACGCCGGTATCACCGGTCGTGCGCAGAGCTTCGTCAAAATCAAAAATTATCATCTTGCCCGTCGAAATCCGACTCATAAAATATCGGATTGCAGCAGTAGCGAGCACGTGGGCGTTCTTTTCGACAGCGACTTTTTCGGAGAGTCGCTTTACCATCGCATCAATTAAATCGTCGGCTTTGACGCCGACGCCTTTTCGACCAGACATTGCCTGTGTGCCGGGTTCATGCGCATCGACATCGACACCGAGTTCGGCAGCGGCGGCGTTGGATAGAACCACCACTTCGTAGTCCAAATGCTTTGAATTCTTCGCCTCCTTGCGAAATCCGAGCTTGCGCAGGCAATCGTAGACGACCTGCTGGAGATAGCTCTGGCGGACATCAATTACGTTTATAACTTTTTGGGCGCGGCCAAAGCAGTCGAGAGGCTTGCCGTCGGGCGAGGTCGTCCATAGATCTGCGCCGTTTGACTGCTTGCCCCATATTTTATAAATAAAGTCCTGGCCCAGCACGCCGAATTTCCACATCTGGTATGCAATGTCTTTGCCGGTGTAGACGACGGTTCCGTTTGAGCGCACCAACACTTTGTCTTCGCTGCGAACGCCATTTTCGGTCTGGTAGACTCCCTTGCCCATCTTTACAACCCAGCAGCCCGCATTTGGCCCTTCGGTTTCATAGACAATCCCGCCCGCATCTTTTAAAGAGTCGAACGCGGTCTTCCAAAAGCCTCGCAGAAATATGTCCGATTCCCAGTTGAGTAGGTCATAAAATACGTTTATACGTGAGACGGTCGCAAGATGCGTCTGCACAATACGCGATGCGACTTCCTTTGCAAATTGCGCGACGGGGTTGTCTTGCGCTTCAATAAGATGCATCACATCGGCGCGCTTTGCCTTTAATTTTTCATCAGTCTCAAACGCTTGAGTGACGCGAGAATATACGTCCCAACACCAGTAGTCAAACGATTGCTTGCCATCGTATTTCGCCCAAATGCTGGACATATCGCCACTGCCGTCATAAAACGGTTTTTCCAAGTAAAGCATAGCGACGACCACGTCGGCAACTTGCACACCTGTATCGTCGATATAATCACATGCCTGCACGTCGTAACCCAGCTTTCGAAGCGTGCGCACTACGGAGTCGCCTATAATCGAATTGCGCAGGTGGCCGATGTGCATTGCCTTGTTGGGATTGACGTTCGTATGCTCAACGAGCACGCGGCGCTTTCGCCCGACATTGGATTGGCCGAAAGCCGCGCATTCTTTGCGCACACGATCGATGATGGACTTTACGTAGCGGGCATGGTCGATCTTAAAATTGAGATAGCCGGGCGGTGTGACAAGCACTTCTTTTATGTAAGGCAGCTTGCCGGATCGAAGTTGACCGGCAACATCTTCGGCTATAGCAATCGGCGCGCGCTTTTGCACTTTTGCCTGTGATAAACACACAGCGGTCGAGAAATCTCCAAATTCGCGCTTTGGGGGCACATTAAACGGCACGTCGTCTACCGCAAGAATCTTTTTTATCGCTTTCGCTACGTCGTCTTGGATCAAGGTCACGGGTCCTTTCGCAAAAATACGTCCATCTATTATAGCATTTTGGTTGAGCTTCGATTGCGAAAGGATGCGTGTCGGATTTTTGCAGACCAATTCGAGGATTTAAACCAAACCCCACCAAAAAACTCTGTCCTCAAACATTGTCCTTAGTGGGGTTAATTGGCAGCGTATCTTATTGGGAGTCTGATGTAGAAGCCCCCAGAGCAAACTCCTCGTCGAACGTTGCGTCGACAGACGCCACTTGCCGACCGGCGTGTCGCTCTTTTACTTGCCACATAAAGTTGACTATCTTGGCCTCGCGGCTGGAATCGATAAACCCATCGTAGTCCAGATTAAGAAACGGTATGTTTCCGTGGTGTCTCCGCAGCGCCTGGCTCATGGCCGTGACGGTGTTACCCGGCATGCAATTGAACGGAATCACGCTCACGATTCCCGCAAGCCCGCGCTTTGCAAAATCTTCGCTCTTGCCCATCGAGCATATGGCCTCACCGCCGAAGTTGTAATTTATATACTTCGAGCCTTCTTTTATTACTTCGGTGGAATTTATATCGTCGTAGCCGTCCAAGAATGGCAGCGTTGCAGAATACAGCGCATGTTCTTCTTTTTCGACGAGCCTCGCATTGAGGCATCGCGTTCCGTATTCCGTAAGCTCGTCTTTGCTGATTCCAAGCTCGCGCATACGATCAGCCGATAGCAGCTTTCCGATAAAATTGGCATAGCTGAGAAACTCGGTCATTGGAGCGAGCCATGTCTCAGCGCCTTCGGCTTCGAGTTTGCGCAGAATCTCTTGATTTGCGCCATCATGCAGTCGGACATAGAACTCTCCGACCACCCCAACCAGCGGCTTGTCCGAATTGCCGGGTCGAGACTTTAAGCTATACTCCAACAGAGATGAAAACTCATCGCGCGCGCGCCGCAAAAGCTCTCTTAGCTCCTCAAGGTGTTTGGTATTTAGCATAGCTGCCAGCTTATGCGATTCTAGCTTTTGCTTGTGCTCCGGTATAAGCGCGAGGAGCTTGCGTATATAACTATCAAAGAGAGCATCGCTTGCGCCTTTTTCAATTTCATAAGGCCGGGTTCGCAGCAACATCTTAAAGAGCAGGTCATGGCAGACGATGACGTCCCATGCCAAAAACGAAAACATCATCCCCAACCCGCCATGCTCGCTCTTTGAGCCCAATGTAACTATGTCGACGTCGCGATAACCCATCTTGTCGAGTATACGCCGCTGGAGCATGCTGTACATGCC
>JAEWSK010000237.1 GCA_023398345.1 Armatimonadota bacterium
GTTATCGAGTGTGCCATCAAGATCATACGTCTGAACCATGCTGCTGGGCAGTGTAGCAGAACTAATAGCAACAGTGTAGCTGCCTGCCGCCAATTCATCAAAGATGTAGTTGCCGTCGCCGGATGTAAACGCAGTGTCTATTACGTTTCCATTTTCATCTTTGAGTGTGACAGTTACGCCATTGATGCCGACCTCGCCCGCATCTTGAACGCCATTTGCATTTTTATCGTTCCAGACCCGATCGCCAATCGATGCATACTGGACGTAGCCGAAATCGACATCGAGATTTGTCTCGCCAATTACAATATCTAGCTCAGCGGTATCAGGAGTATCGAGCCCGTCAAAATCGTATGTCTGTATTGCGCCGTCCGGAATGGCTGATCTGTCCACAGAAACAGTGTAATGTCCGGCGAGCAGGTTTGCGAACATGTAAAATCCGCCGCTGTCGGTGACGGTAGAAGTCGTGTAATCAATAACGCCGTCGTTGTCAAAATCGGCATCGAGCGTAATTGTAACGCCGCCGATACCAGGCTCACTGCTGTCCTGTACCCCATTTTCATTTGTATCGAAAAACACCGTGTCGCCTATCGCGCCACCGAGAAGCAGGGTTTTGGACTTGCTTAAAATTTGGCTTGCTCCGGCAGCCAAGTTCATTTCCCACTGAAATGCAAAGGCCGTGTTGACTCTGTTTAACGACACTTCCGCGTTTGAAAGCATAGAAGGAGAGTCATCATTGAGCTTGTTGATTATACTCGAAATTGGCCCTAGCTCCCAATAGTTGGGAGTAGGAGTCATCCCGCCGACAGACGCCGTCTCGGTGGATATGATCGCTCCATCCCACTGACCGATGGTTGTGGCGTTAAGATGCGCGGCCGAGTCATCGTCGGGAGTGCCGTTCAAATCGAGATCGGTATACTCGAAAAGATGGAACGCCATCGGCGCGGCAGTCTTATTGCGTATGCGCATCATCTCAGCGATAGTGGAATTTCCGCTGCCGGTAGAGCCACCGATAAGCGTGTATCTCAGTGTCACCTCGACAGACTCGCCTGCATAGTATGCCTGCACAATGTTTGACGCCAACTGCGTAACAACCGGCGTGCCAAGCGAACTAAGCGGAGCCTCGGCGGTGTCTCCTATACGGAAATACCACGACTGCTGGGCGAGCTGGCTTATGCCATCAACAACCCAACTTTCCAGGCCGATCGGAGACGCCGGATCGTATGAGGCGGCGCTGTTACCGTTCGACATACTATAAGATGCCTGCGCCGCGGTGGGCGCAAATAACATTGATACTGCTAAGGCACAAACGGACGCGAGGCTCAGGAACTCGCGCACACGTCGGCGCACGTATAATGCGTGTGCTTTCATTTTTTGTAACCTCCAGATATTGGTGACAGATTAGCGGTGACGTCGCCTCAGTATTGGCACTATACCAAACAAGCTAGTAAACATAGCTAGGCAGCTTGGCTCAGGTACCTGCGCGCCCATCATGAGCTTGTCTTGACTCATTGACACCGAACCGTTTCCGGCGACTGAGAAACCCCACTGAAATGCAAATGCTGCGTCACCGGTAAAAGGCGATGTAGCGTTCGATAACGACAGGCCGGAAACCGAGCTGATCTTATTTTGCAAAGTTGCAGCATCACCTATCTCCCAGCAATTAGGAATAGTGTTGACGCTAAGCTGCCCCTCGGTTGCACCATCACTCTGAACAACTGTCGACGAATTCGTCAGCGTCGCCGTCTCACCGGCGGCAGTTCCATTAAGATCCATATTGACGAACTCGAAAAGATAGAAGTTGAGCGCGGTGCCTGTCTTGTTTGTAATCTTAACAGTCTCGGAAACGTCGCTCATCCCCGATCCGACCATCCCACCCCACAGGGTGTAATCTACCTGCAAGTCGAATAAGGCGCTGCTGTAAATAATTGTGGCATCTCCCGGCGTCAACTGACTGACATCAGCAGTGCCGATGGAGCTGATCGGAGCCGCTACTCCAGTGCTTCCGATTCGATACCAGTAACTGCTAGTCGCCATCTGATCGTATGTCTCCACCACCCAGTTAAGCATTCCTGCCTGGGAGTAAGGATCAATGGTTACGCTGCTGTTCGGAAAGCCCAAATCAGTCAGCGTGACCAATGAAGTGCCGTAAGCACAGACACCGGTTGCCATCAGACACACGATTACGGCAATAAATAATCTTCTAATCAAGTCATCTCTCCTTCACACAAAGTATTGAGTCATCTGTGCGCACTCAGGAGCGCACTTTCACAGAATTCACTTGCTGCATTTGGAGCACTGCTGCACGTACCCATTGAACCATACAAGCATGCACCCATAGACAATTTAACATGCGATAGCTTGCTATGTAACTGATGAAATTACCAGAATTGCGAATGGAATTGCAGTATATTTGCAGCACTAAGCCGCCATTTGTGACAAAAACGAGCCTTAATTGCATTATATGTCAGCAAAACGCGCACAAAAAGGCCCTGGACGGGAATGTCCAGGGCCAACCTTAAGATGTGATGTCAAATTGTTGGTATATGTCTTTGCCCTAAATGGTTTCTATTCTCAAGGCAAAGCGCCGGATCGATTACTTTCTTTTTGTCGGTTTTGCAGGAGCCTTTGAATAAGTTTTGCCGGCGGCCTTCTTTTCAATTGCGCTAAAGAAACTATTCCAGCGCTTTGCTCGGTCTACAGAACCCGGATCTTTTTTATCTACTTTCACATAAAATGGATTGTGATCTTTCATCGCTTTGGTATCAAAGCGAGGCGGATTATTCTTGGCATCGCCGGATTTTGGCGGAGCGCCGATACCGTTGGGCCTGCCTGGGCTACCTTCACCGCCAGGGCCGCCGGGACCAAAAGACCTGCCGCTGGGTCGCTTATTAAAAGACTTGGTTTTCGACATAGCATTGAGCTGTCCGACCGTCAAAAAACTCTTTAGGCTTTTCAATGCATGCTTCGCCTGATCCTCAGTCAACTTCGGCTTTGTCCGCAGCGGCTTGAGCACGGTTAATACTTGCTTTGCCTGAGCGGGAGTTAAAGCATGTTTGGAATCTTTTTCGAGCTGTTCGATTTGAAACGTGAACTGCACCAACTGAAACGTGTACTTGTGCTGCTTTCTGAACTGAGAGGGCTCCGGCCCCTGAGCACAGACTAAACTTGCAAGCAAAGCTGTGAGTATTGCCGAAATTGCTGCGATCTTTTTCATTAAATTGCCTCCTTTTACGCTGTCACTCATATCTAAGAGCTTCTATTGGATCAAGAGCAGCCGCCTGTTTTGCTGGATATAGCCCGAAGAATACTCCTACAAGCGCAGCGAAAGTAAATGACAGCACAACCGACTGCATCGAAACCGCTACGTTCCAGCTTGTCAAGCTGCCCACTATTGCCGATACGAGCACTCCAAAGACAATGCCCATTATCCCACCCAAAAGCGAAAGCACCAAAGACTCAATTAAAAATTGAAGCAAAATATCGTGTCTTCGAGCGCCAAGTGCCTTGCGAATGCCTATCTCGCGCGTGCGCTCAGTAACCGACACCAGCATTATATTCATAATTCCTATGCCGCCAACTAAAAGAGACACGCTGGCAATGCCTCCGAGAAGCATTGTAAATACTCCACTGGTCTCGTTAGCCATCTCCACCAGTTCGGCTTGGTTGCGCACAATAAAATCATCGTCTTCGGGGTTATATATCTTATGGCGCTTTCGCAGCAGAGTCTCAACTTCGCTTGTCGCTTGGTCCATAAGTGCAGCGGACTTCACTTGCGCGCTAATGCCTCGAATATTTGTAACACCCAGCACGCGCCGCATTGCTGTCGTAACTGGAATAAATATTTGATCGTCTGGGTCGTTAAAACCGCTGCCTGAGCCCTTTGCCGTCATCAGTCCTACAACTTTGAATCTGCTGCCGCCTATCCGCACTGACTTGCCCACCGGCGAGTTTGTACCAAATAAATTGGCCGCAGTTGTCGGGCCTATTGCGGCAACTCTTTTCGAGCCATTCACTTCTTGAGATGTAAAAAACCGACCCGCTGCAATTGTATAGTTGCGGATAGTCAAATAGTCAGGCGTAGTGCCGAAGATATTGGTATTTGTATTTTGATTGCTATATTTGACCTGCGTGCTGCCTCGCACTTCAGGAGTAGTTGCAGAAATTGATGGACACTTTTCTGCAATGGCATCGCAGTCATCGAGCGTAAGCGTCGTGCTGCTGCCGAATCCCATCTTCACCGCACCCGTTTTGGACTGGCCCGCCATTATCATAAGCGTATTGGTGCCCATCTGCTTAATCCGCTGCATCGTCTGCTCACGCGCTCCGTGGGCTATGGCGAGCATTGCAATAACTGCCCCGACGCCTATTATGACTCCCAACATTGTCAGCATTGCGCGCATCTTATTTGCGACTAAACCTTCGAGCGCAATTTCTATGCTCTCGCGCAAGTTCATTGATCTTCCTCCACCGGCAGCTTTGCGAGCTGTTGGCGCGCATCCACTCTATCAGCAACTAACTGATCTGATACGATGCGGCCATCCCGGAATCTAATAATGCGCTGGGCATGTTGAGCAATATCTTCTTCATGCGTCACCAGCACAACGGTCTTGCCTTCGGCATGCAGGTCTTGAAAAAGAGCCATTATCTCCTCGCTGGTGCGAGTATCGAGGTTGCCGGTTGGCTCATCACCTAAAATAAGCGCAGGATCGTTAACCAACGCCCGTGCGACAGCAACGCGTTGTTGCTGTCCGCCGGAAAGCTCGTTTGGCTTATGATCCATTCTTTCGCCCAGTCCGACACGCTGCAGAGCCAGACGCGCCTTTTCTTCTCTGTTGGTGACGTTGGGGTTATAAGTCAGAGGCAGCATTACCTGACGGAATGCGGGCCGCCGCGGGATTAAATTAAACGTCTGAAACACAAACCCTATTCGGCGATTCCTTACATCGGCCAACTCGTCCTCGTCCATATTCGCGACTTCTTCGCTTGCAAGCTGATATGAGCCTTGCGTGGGCTTATCCAAACAGCCGATTATATTCATAAATGTCGACTTGCCCGAACCCGACGGCCCCATAATCGCAATAAACTCGCCGTCGGCAACCTCAAGCGATACTCCGCGAAGCGCATGTACCGACACATCGCCCATCGCATAGTATTTGTGCAAATCTTGCACACTAATCATTTCTGATCTCCATTTTATACGCGGCGTTGCACGTAAATTGCAAAACGCCTTGCATCACTTATATTGGATGCAGTATGAATGCAATAAAATATCAGCGATGTAGGCCGCCACCGCCCATTACTCCCGGTGAAGAAGGTCTAAACGAATTGCCCGTAGCGCTGTTTGGCGCAAGCGTGGCCGTTACGATTTTTTGGCCCTTGCGAAGTCCCTTAAGTATCTCGGTGTACTCGCTGCCTACAAGTCCCACTTCTACTTTTTGCTCTATTTGTTTGCCATCCCGAATAATTGTAACTGTATTGCCGTTATTGGCCTCTTTTACTGCCTCGTTCGGCACTCTGATTACATCATTCTTAAAATCAGTTATAAAGTCGCATGTGACGTTCATCCCAGGCTTAAGGCGACCGTCCGGCAAATCGACCTCGACTGTCACTGGGATCGTCGTTACATTCGATTCCTCGACTGACTGCGGCGCGATCTTTGTCACCTTTCCAGTAAACACCTCATCAGGATAGGCCTCCACAGTCAGCTCGACATCCTGGCCAACTTCAATTTGGGCAATGTCCGTTTCGTCAACGTCAACTTTCGCAAACATGCGACTGACATCGGCGATATCGACTATCGATACTCCCGAACCGGCGCTTAGGGAAGATGAACGACCTGCTGTAACGATTGAACCTTCCTCGACGTATTTCGCAGTAACAACGCCATTGCGCGGTGCAAGGATTGTGGTGTAACCGAGTGTGGTCTTTGCGCTTACCAAAGATGCCTGCGAGCGCGTAACCTGAGCACCAGCTTGGATAATATCGCCTTGTCTGATCGGAACCTCGCGCACGTTTGCGCGGGCAATTTTCAGTGAAGCCTCTGCTTGTTTTAACGTTGCTTGGGCAGCTATCACCGCCTGGTGCTTCACTTTGACTTGCATTTGATTAGCATTCGCACTGTCGAGATCAGCCTTGGCCTGCTCCATTTTTGCCTCGGCGCTGCTAAGGTCGGTAGCGATTTCGTCGTCGACTGTTTCCAGCTTGCTTTTAGCTGAATCAAATGACGCCTTTGCTAAATTATACGTCTCTTCTGCGGTATCAAATGCGCCCTTTGATATATATCCCTTTTCAAAAAGCGCTTTCTGTCGATTGTAGTTCTTTTCGGACGTCTCAAAGCTCGCTTTTGCCTGATCGTAGCTTGCCTTCACCGACGAGCGCTTCTGCGGCACAAGCGCGGTCTTTGTCTGTTTGTAATTTGAAAGCGCAGCGGCATAGCTGTTCTTTGCTTGCTTTATTGATGCAGCAGTAAGCGCGGGCTGGGCGTTCGCCTCTTCCTGCGCCTGGATCAGCTTTGCGCGGGCACTTTCCAAAGCATGTTGAGAAGATGCGATATTGGCGGAAGTCTCTTCTTTTTGGATCGCCAACTGCAGTCTGGCCTGTTCGGCCTTGGATACATCAGCGGCAAGATCGGCCTGAGCTTCATCTAGTGCCGTCTGCGAATCTGTCGGATCAATGCGCGCTATAAGCTGACCGGCTTTGACCGTATCGCCTTCATCGACAGCAAGCTTCACAATTGATCCGCCAACGTTTGACTTCACTTCAACTGTAGTAAGCGGCTCAAGCGTGCCGTTAGCGGACACAGTTGCCTTAACTTCCCCGCGATCGACGGCAGCGGTAGTGATAATCGGAGTGGTGTCGGCCGATTTGCGCGCCCGCACAACCATAAACCCTGAAATTAGTACAATGGCGATAATTACGTATACGTAACGATTGCGCGACCGCTTCTTACTTTGCATTGGAACCCCCTTGAGTGCCGACGGCATATTCCATCTGCGCTATGGCAGTAAGGTAATCATATCGAGCGTCGACCAAATTCGATTGAGCGGTGATGAGTTGGGCCTGCGAATTGAGCGTGTCCAAAAGTACCGCAACACCCTCACTGTATCTTGCCATCTGCACATCGTGGTTTTTCTTGGCGGCGGCAAAGCTCATTTCGCTTGCGGCAACTCGATCTTTACTGCTGTCGAGATTGAGATATGCCTCTTCGACATCAGCTTCTATATCTTTGACTGTCTGCTGTTCCAAAACGACTGCATTGGCAACGCTTGCGCGGGCCTCACGGTAGGCGGCTTTACTCGCGCCGCCGTCAAATAAGTTAAAGACGATCCCACCGACGACTTGACCGCCGTCGTTCGAGTATCCGCCCTGTATTTTTCGCTGATATTGGCCGGTAATAACTGGGCGCGGATAGAGATTTATACGAGCGGCCTTTAGCTCAGCTCGCGCAGCGCCTGTATTTGCCTTATTTTTAAGTATGTCCGGACGATCGGCAACAGCCTTTGACATATATCTATCCAGTTCGGATGTGTCGGCAGTAGTAAATTCTCCGACATCCACGACATCAAAACCCTTGCAAGGAGACAAGCCGATTGAAGTCTGCAGCTCAAGGGAGGAAGTGCGAACGTCATTTTGAGCCGTGATAACGCTGACTTGTGCATTTGCAAGCTCGGCCTCGACAGGGAGCAAGTCAACTTCGGCAGCGTCGCCCGTT
>JAEWSK010000053.1 GCA_023398345.1 Armatimonadota bacterium
TGAGTGTTATCGACTTTGATTCCGTTGGACGTGCCAGGATCGCCTGCAAGTCCAACGCCGTTTGTTGCGCGCGCACTTATGTAATACGTGATTCCAGAGCTAAGCGACAGGTTTGTTATTGTAATATCCGGCCCAACTCCGCTCACATGCCAGTCGACTATGTCCGTGCCTAACGGGGTCGTGCCTACAGCGCACTCGTAAAACGCAATCCCCGACTCGCCTTCGTTGCATGTGATATTTACATGCAACTGCGACGCATTTGCTGTGTAAGTGCCGTCATCGGCAATGCTTGGCGCTGGCGGAGGGGTCGTATCGACTGTAATTCCGTCAGATGATCCGACAGGGCTTACAAGCCCCACTCCGTTTGTAGCTCGCACGCTTACGAAGTAGGTCACGCCATTTGTCAACGAAAGATCGGAGCGAGTGATCGAACTCGTAGTTCCGATGCTTGTCCAGCCGACAACGTTAGCGCCGCCAGCCGAAGTCCCGATGCAATATTCATAGAGGCCGATTCCCGTTTCGGGATCAGTCGAACTCCAAGTTGCATGTAATGTTGTTGTGCTGAGCGTATATTTGCCGTCGTCCGTCACGCTAGGCGCAGTCGGCGCGGTTGCGTCGACCAATATGCCATCTGACGAGCCTATTTCGCTTAACAACCCCGCGCCATTCGTAGCGCGCACGCTTATGTAATATCGCGTCCCGGATACAAGCGACAAATCGGTTATTGTCTTATTTGTTGCAACTCCCGCACTTGTCCAATTGAGAATTTCAACGCCGCCAACGCTTGTGCCAAGTGCATATTCGTAATTCGCTATTGCCGACTGGCTATCGGATGACGACCATGCGGCATATAGCTGAGAGCCGTTTGTCGTATATGCGCCGTCATCGATGACACTCGGTTTGGAAGGCATTGTTAGATCAACGATAATGCCGTTGGATGTTCCAACTTGGCTTACGAGACCTGCGCCGTTGGTTATGCGCACGGATATGTAATAAACGCCGCCGTCGATAAGCGACAGCGAGTCAATTGTAATAGAAGTCTGCGTGCCGACCGGCGTCCAATCGCGCACATCGGTTGCGCCGAAAGTCGAACCGAGTGAATACTCACACAGCGCAATTCCAGACTCCGCATCCGACGTGCTCCACATCGCGCTCAGTTGTGTCGGCGATGATGAATATGCGCCGCTGTCGGCAACAACTGGCTTGCTCGGCGGTGTCGCATCAACAGCGATTCCGTCCGACGATCCCACTGCGCCATCTTTTCCTACAGTGCTGATTGCGCGCACATTTATGAAATACAGCTCACATTCTAAAAGCGTTAACTCATTTGCCGTGATCTCGTTAACAAGGCCCGCGTCCGTCCAATCTCTTATGTCAGTCGAACCCGCCGATGTGCCTATTGAGTATTCATATGACGCAACTCCCGACGGAGAAATTACACTTGTCCATACGGCATGCAGCGCATCGAGCGACGATGTGAACAATCCATCGTCCGTAACAGTCGGCGCAGGCGGCGGCGTAGTGTCGATAAGTATTCCGTCCGACGAACCGACGATGCTGACTAAACCGACGGCATTGGTCGCGCGGACGCTTATGTAATATCGAGCCGACTCAAAAAGATCGAGCTCGGTCTTTGTAACGGAAGTCTCAAGGCCGACATTTGTCCATCCAACAACGTCGCTGCGTCCGGCACTCGTGCCGATACAGTAATCAAATCTTGCAATGCCCGACTCTGGATCAGCACTCGACCAACTCGCGTTTATCGTCGTGCGACTTGCCTGTGAGTCGCCGTCATCAGTGACAATCGGGACGTCAGGCGCGGTCGCGTCAACAACTATGCCGTCTGACGAACCTATGGGCGAATCGCCAAGTGCGCCATTGGTCGCTACGACGCAGATGTAATAAGTATTATTATGTGAAAGGTTTAGGCCGGCAATAATTGCCGAAGTTGAAGTCCCTGCATCAGTCCATCCGAGCACATCCGATGCACCGGCACTCGTGCCGACTGCATAGCGATATGATTTTATCCCGGACTCGGCGTCGTCTGATGACCACGAGGCATTGAGATCAGTAGTGGACGATGTCCATCCGCCGGCATCGACAACAACCGGCGATGAAGGCCGAGATATGTCCAATACAATTCCATTTGATGAGCCGACTGCACTTACCAGGCCAGCGCCGTTAGTTGCCCGAACATTTATAAAATATGTTGAACCGTTTGCAAGCGTCAGTCCCGTAGTTGTAATTTCAGTTAAAGTGCCCACGGCGACCCATGATTTAACGTTGGTCGAACCAGCAGCCGTGCCGATGGAATATTCGTATCCTGTGATGCCGGACTCGCTGTCTGCTGCCGACCATTTTGCATGGATCGCAGACGATGTGGAAAAGAAATATCCGTCGTCTGTGACTGTTGGAGTGGAAGGTGCGGTCGCGTCGACTGTGATACCGTCAGATGACCCCACTGCACTGTATGCCCCAGCGCCATTTAGCGCTTTGACGTTGACATAGCAAGAACTGCCGTTGGCAAGTGATAGATTAGTGCGAGTAATATGTGTATTTAGAGCGGCGTCAGTCCAATCGACAATATTTACCGCGCCAGGTGTCGTGCCGATTGAGTAATAATACTTGGCTACTCCCGATTCCAGATCTGACGATGCCCATGACGCATAGAGGCTAGTCGCATCAATTGAATATCGACCGCCATCAGTTACATTTGGCGTTACCGGTGCGGATGCGTCGACGGTGATACCATCCGAACTGCTTTCCGGCCCGACAATCCCCGCTCCGTTGGTCGCGCGAGCAGTTAGGAAATATGTCTGTTTATCCAAAAGCGATAGTTTAGTTCGTGTCTGTTCGACAGCCGAACCAGCACTTGACCACTCGCCGACATCTGAAAGACCGGGAGCGCTGCCAACGCAGTATTCATACGCATATATTCCAGAATCCGGGTCGGATGCGCTCCATTTGCCATGTATCCTATCAGTGAAGCAAGTAAAAACACCGTCATCAGTGACGCTTGGCGCACTCGGCGCAGTATTGTCGGCTGCAAAGCAATATAAAACGCCATCGGCCGCGCCGACAATTAACGCACCGGCTGGGCCAATTGCAGGTGATGAGTAAACCGAAGCATTTGCGTCATACTGCCATCGGAGAGTTCCGCCCGATCCTAGTGAGCAAATAGTGCCGTCGGCCGTAGCAAAACATACGCCACCGTCGATTCCGGCAGATGGAGATGAGTCGATATATGAACCTGAGTTGTATGCCCAAAGTTGAGCTCCGGTTGCCGTAGACAGAGCATAAAGCTTGCCATTGCGACAGCCGAAAAACACTGCACTAGAAGTGACCGCCGCAGACGATGCAATCGCTCCACCTTCTATAGTGCGCCATTTTTGCGTGCCGTTGCTTCGTATCGCATAGAAATACCCCAACAAAGAGCCAATATAGACCGTCCCATCCGAGGCAATCGCCGGTGATGCCGCAAATCCACCGCCTTCGGACGGCGTGAATTTCCATTTTAGCGCACCTGCCGAGCTTAGGGCATATACGCCCCCACTTTGGCTGCCGACATAGACAGTTCCGTCCGAAGCCACTGCCGGTGTAGAAAGCACCGATCCGCCGATAGAATAAGTCCATTTTTGCGTTCCGTCTGTGCTATAAGCGTATACAACCCCATTTGAGCAGCCGAAATACATAACTCCGCTTGATGAGATATTTATTGAGGACATAACTCTTGCGGCAATTGCACGTCGCCATTTTTGGGTGCCGTCGGGATTTAGTGCATAGATGTATGGGGCGGACGAGGCGACGTAGATGGTTCCATCGGAGCCTACTGCAGGCGATGAGGAGCCAAGGCAGTTGCAAGAAAAACTCCACGCAAGTGAGCCGCCGCCAGTGAGCGCATAGAGCTTTCCATCGTCGCATGCAAAATACACTGTGCCATTTGTGCCCAACACCGGCCCGGACAATATTGCGCCTGCTGCCGTGTATGTCCAACTTAGATCGGAACCAGGCCCTCCGTAAATGCCTTGACCCGAATTGGCTGCGTCATGGTGGAATTTTGGCCATGTAGATGAAGCGAGCTGGGCCGAAGTAGGTTGTGTAAGCAGCCCAAATGCAAGCGCAATCAAGCATGCGTAAGTGATGCGATTCATATTTTTATCCCTCCCGGTATGCAGTGCCCACAGAATTTCAAACAATGCCGAAGCGGTAGTCCTCATGCGGGATTACAGAATCGAGCAAGCAGACGTTTAATACCCTGTGCTCGGTTGCTTCAAACTTGTCACGCCTCAGCCATACATATTGTTGAGCATTGAGGCGATTGAGCTATTTGTCAGGCAAATGCACAAAAACTGCCTCGTCATTATGTGACGATAATGGTAGAGTTATAAAAACAGGCTCATCCTATGGAATGACCATTAAGCAAGACGTAAACTCATTATTAAGCAACATCGAAATTCAATATCTGCACAACTCTGAGCAGCGGACAAATGGCATTTTGTCGTCAGTGTTGAGATTTAGTTATTGAACCCAAAGTCTATGAGGCACTTGCGAGGCCAATATATCTTCGGCATCATAAAAATCTGACTTGCATCATAACCTTGTGATTCGTTGACTTTTAGCACCTCGTATGGTAGAGTTTGGCTATAATTTGCCAAGTTTGTGCGGGGGTAATCGATGAGAAGACGCTGGATTGCTTTTATGGTTGCGGTGGCGATGTTAGCACCCACGACGGCTTTGGCTGCCGAGAGTGCTATTGCGACTTGGCTTTCGCCCCAGCCCGGCCAGATCATATCGGGCGGACGAGTCGAGATTGCCATCGGCTACAACACACAATCAAATCGCAAGGTCAGCTCGGTTGAACTCTACGCAGACGGACGTTTCGTCTCGCGAAAAGTGCTGCGCGCCCCGGAATCCAGAGGAGTCTGCTCGTTTTATTGGGACACAAGCCGAGTCGAGCAGGGTTCGCACAATATCGTTGCAAAAGTCTTCGCGGGCAACGACATGATCTCAAAAGTCTACGGAACTGCGACGGTCGGCCCGAACTCAAGCTCAAGCGGCATGATTGACATGCAGCCGCCGATCGTGACTTTTTCAAATATAAAAGCCGGCGACGTAATCAACGGTGTAACCACTATAAAAATGAACGCCGCCGATGACAGCGGCCAGACTCCCATGGTCAGTCTGCTCGTAGACAATGTATTAAAGCTGCTAAAAAACACTCCGCCGTATAGCTATGACTTAGATACTACGACATACTCTGACGGCGATCACTCGCTAAAGACCTATGCCTATGATTCCGCAGGAAACCGAAGCGACCCGGCAGTGGTTACAGTGGCGTTCAATAATGACGGCAAAAAGCCCGTTGTAACAACAATGACTGTCAATCATGAAAGCGCAGGCGTCGCGGTCGCAAGCATATCGCAAATCCCGCCGTCGGTCGGGCTATCGGCCCAATCGTCAATAAGAGAGAGCGGACGCACATCGTCCGGACTGGAACAGTCGCGTTCAATTGCGCCAGTTGTCGGTGAGCCAACAGTAAAATATACGCCAAAGGTCACTGCAAGTGCGCCAAAGTCCGAAGGCATTGTGAGGCGCTCGCTTCCCGCGCCAAAACTTGAGTCGTCGCTTATAACGGCAACTGCTTCTAATCAGGCAAAACTGCGCTCATCTCACGCAGTTCCTAAGCCGGACTCAAGAATGGCAGCCGCCGCTCCCGAAGTAAAAGTTACCGTCAATTCCGTAAAAATAGCATCTGCAGTCATTACATCAAAACCAGTCAGGCTGGCTTCCGCCTCGGTCGATCAACCTATTAGAAAGGCCGCAGCGCCGCCTGCGATAAGCACTAAGTCTATTGCTCAAAGACCTGCGCATGCAAATCATATATCTGATGCAGTTCGCACTACGAGCACGCCGACAAGGATGGCAATGGCCCCACAGTCGCTTTCACCGCCAGCAAGTGCGCGCCAATCTGCAATAGATGCAGCCGTTTGCTCAGCGCCGAGAATAGTTGACGAGCCGGTTAGCTCATCAGTAGAAATCTCAATTGTCGAGCACGAGACTACCGCGCTCAAGTCGGCAAAAATTGAATCCGGCAAACTCAGCGGCGCAGTGTCAACTGCACCCAACACTAACACACAGCCGGAACTGTCAAAGGCAATATCAAAACCCATTCGAGTTGCAATGGCCCCGGATATTCGCGGCGCTATCGCCAGAACCACTTCAAGTCCTGCTATTTCTTGCCCACCAGCCCCGCCGAGAACAGCAAAAGCAAAGCTTGAAAAGGCAGTCGCTCCAAAGTCGGGCAAAGTGCAGGCTAGGGACTTTTTTGAAAGTTTGGGTGGTGTGCTGTTCTGGAATCCAGAAACGCGCGAAGTTATGGTTTGCGTCAACGATATGATTATCGAAATGAAAATCGGCAGCAAGGCTGCGACAGTAAACGGACATGAAATGCAGTTGCAGTCCGCGCCGTATATCGCAAGTAATCGAACGGTGCTTGAAGCGGGCACGTTTACGCAGGCTTGCGCACTGGTGAACAGCCTGCGAACCGCAGGAAAAGCATAAGTTTACTAGTAACTGAGTTCAAAAAAAACAGCCGAGCAATCTGCTCGGCTGTTTTTGCAATTTTAGATCTAAACTTTTGATTCGCTCTTCTTGCCCGCACCCGAAGTGGCCGCCCCGGAACCTGAGCTTGGGTAGTCATTGATATGAAACCCAGACCCCTTAAAAACAATCCCGACTGGAAATAGCAGCCGCTTAACATTGCCATTACACTTCGGACACTGTTTGACGGGCTCATCAGTCATCTTTTGAAAAGTCTCAAATTGGTGCTTGCAAGCCTTGCACTCATAAACATAAGTCGGCATAATCTTACCTCACATAACGCAACTCGATGCTTTAGCGCGAATACGCCAAAGCATCGAGAATAGTATCTAATTTAATTACAGTATAGCTCGTCTTGGAGTTGTTTTGCAAGTTCGGCTACACTCAGCGCGCCTTTGTCACCCTCTGCACGAGAGCGCACTGAAACCGCTCCGCTCTCCTCTTCCCTGTCGCCGACAACCAGCATGTAGGGGATTTTATTAACTTGAGCTTCGCGAATCTTGAAGCCTGTCTTTTCGTTGCGGTCATCTACTTGGACTCTAAAACCCATTGCCTTAAGCTCAGCGGCGACTTTCTCAGCATATGCGACATGTCTGTCAGCAATTGGGATCACCATAGCCTGCACTGGTGCGAGCCAAAGAGGAAACGCTCCAGCGAAGTGCTCAATCAACACGCCCATAAAGCGCTCGAGTGAGCCAAGCAACGCGCGATGAATCATAATCGGCCTGTGGTGAGCATTGTCCTGGCCGACGTACGTAATGTCGAAACGCTCCGGCTCGTTAAAATCAACTTGGATTGTGCTGCACTGCCACACGCGGCCGATAGCGTCCTTGATCTTAACATCAATCTTTGGCCCATAGAATGCACCGCCGCCATCATCTATCTTATAGGACAGCCCTTCGGCATCTAGCGCCGATCTCAGCGCCTCGGTAGCCTGCTCCCAAACATCGTCCTCGCCGACGTATTTCTCCGGCCTGGTCGATAGATATATCTCATAGTCCTCGAAGCCAAATCGTCTCAAAACCTTTAGCACGAAATCGAGCACGCGCTTGGTTTCTGAATCGAGTTGCTCTCTGGAACAAATTATATGCGCATCGTCTTGCGTGAACCCGCGAACGCGCATCAGCCCATGAAGCACACCCGAACGCTCGTAGCGATAGACAGTTCCAAGCTCGGCCCATCTAATCGGCAACTCACGATAACTGCGCACATGGCTCTTATAGATGAGCATATGGAACGGGCAGTTCATCGGCTTGATGAGATACGGAACCTCATCGACTTCCATCGGCTTATACATGTTCTCGGTGAAAAAATCCAAATGCCCGCTTGTTCGCCATAGATCCTGGCGAGCGATGTGAGGAGTCGAGACGAGATCGTAACCGTTTGCGAGATGCTCGTTGCGCCAATAGTCTTCAATGAGCTTGCGGACCAACGCGCCTTTTGGATGCCAAAGCACTAAACCTGGCCCGACCTCTTCCTGAATCGAGAACAAATCGAGGTCCCTGCCCAATTTGCGATGATCGCGCTTCTCGGCCTCTTCCAGCAATTTGAGATAATCTTCAAGCTCCTGCTTGGAGGCAAACGCCGTGCCGTATATGCGCTGCAGCATTGCATTTTTTTCATCGCCGCGCCAATACGCGCCTGACGATTTGAGCAGTTTGAAGGCTTTTATCTCACCGGCATTTGCAATATGCGGCCCCCGGCAGAGATCAACAAAATCGCCTTCCTCATAAATACTTATTATCTCGCCATCCGGCAAATCTTGGATCAGCTCGACCTTGTAAGACTCATCTGCAAATAATTGCAGCGCCTCGTCTCTGGATATTTCTTTGCGGACGAAATTGCGCCCGGCTTTGATGATGCTTTCCATCTCTGCCGATATTTTTTCAAGGGCCTCAGGCGTAAACGGCTCTTTGACATCAAAATCGTAGTAAAAGCCGTCTTCTATAGCTGGGCCAATGGTAATCTTTGCATCTGGATAGAGGTTTTTGACGGCATGCGCCATCACGTGTGCCGTGCTATGCCGGATCGTTTCGAGATCGTAACTCATTTTCGCTAACTCCCGTAACCGTTGGGATGCGCGATGTGCCAATTCCACGCATGCCTTATTATCGTTTCAAGGTCAGGATAGTTCGGTTTCCAGCCGAGTTCCGTGCTGATTTTAGCCGAACTTGCCACCAGCACCGCCGGATCACCGGGTCGCCGATCGGCAGGCACAACCTTTATCGACTTGCCAGTAACCTTTTCCGCCACCTTGATAACTTCCAGCACCGAATAGCCGTTGCCGTTGCCAAGATTATAAGCCGTAGTTTGTTTACCGCTGCGAAGCGCGTCCAAACCGAGCATGTGCGCTTGCGCAAGATCACTTACATGAATATAGTCACGCACGCAAGTGCCGTCCGGCGTAGGCCAGTCAGTGCCGAACACCGTTATACTTTCGCGCTGCCCCAACGGAACTTGCAATACGAGCGGCACTAGATGGTGCTCCGGCTTGTGATCCTCGCCAATCAGCCCCGACGGGTCCGCCCCGGACGCATTGAAATATCTAAACGAAATCGAGCGCAGCCCGTAGGCGTGCTCATATTCTTTGAGTATGTGCTCAAGCATCAGCTTGGAACGACCGTAGGGGTTTGTCGGATCCTTGGGGTGATCCTCCAAAACAGGCACTTCTGTGGGTTCGCCAAACGTAGCCGCGCTGGAGGAAAATATCATCATTTTCACATCGAACTCCAGCATGACCTGAATCATCGCCAAACTCTTGGATATATTATTTACGTAGTATTTCTGTGGGTCTGCGACTGATTCGGGAACTGATGCAAAAGCCGCAAAATGCATCACCGCGTCAATTTTGTGCGAGGAAAACACTTTTCGCAGCAGCGCCTGATCACCAATATCGCCGATAACCACTTCGCTGCCGCATGCAGCCTGTTCGTGTCCAAAAACGAGGTTGTCGAGGCAGATTACCTGCTCTCCTCGGTCGACCAACTGCTTAACGGCGTGACTGCCGACATATCCCAGCCCGCCCGTGACAAGAATCGCCATCTAAGCCCTCCAAAAACTACAACTGGTAGAGCATCAGCTCTACCAGTTCAGCCTCGGTCATTATACTATCCCACCCACAGCTTGGCAAGCGACGGGATAATCTCAGATCATACAAAAAGTAAGCGCTGCTTTTCTCAGCACCCTAGGCGGTTATTTGGCAACTTGTTCCAGAATGGCAAGAGGCACTTTTGTCCATCGAACCCAAAACTGACTTCATTGATGCCGTCGCGCGATTCGAGCAGGCAACCGAGGGGTAATTATGTTAGGTGAAAACACTCGTATACATATGCATTTTTTCTTGTCTGTCGTCAGCAGCATTGGGACTTGGCAGCAATCAACTATACACCGGCGACCCATGGACGATACCGCCCGGCAAGACGCAATTGCTCGGATACACCGATGCAACTTACCCATCACGCGCACGCCTTGGTGGGATGGCCATAAGGCCAGGAATAACATCCAATACAGACGCAAAAATCGCCTATAGCTATCTGTGGAACTCCAATGGCCATAACGCGCAATTTGGGCCAAATGTCGCATTCAAATGGCGCTTTGCCGGCAACGGTCTATCAAACCCATCGCTGGCAATGTCGGCTCAATATGCTATTGACCAGAGAACTGGCGAACGCAGTCATAAAGGAGACTTTGGATTTACAGCGATTGCGTTATATCCAACGCGCTATGCCAAAGTGTTGGCGAATCTCGGGCATGTGTTCGTCGGCGACAGCGTGCCAGACCTGCGCTTTGTAAGCTGTGCAATCGTAAGACCAGTGGCGAAACGCACGCTTTTTGCAATTGAGTATTCCACTGTCAGGCGCCTCGGTGTCGGTGGATCGCCCACATCCGGACGCCAGGTTGCGGCAGCAGTGATCTATGGGGATAGGATGGGATGTGCGTATAGTGCCGAAGTTGGATATCTGATCGATTCAGAACGTGTAAAATGGCACACGACGCTGGGGGTTAGCA
>JAEWSK010000146.1 GCA_023398345.1 Armatimonadota bacterium
CTTGAATGTCGAAGGCGCATCTGCGAGCTCATCGGCATCGTATGCTTTCAATCGAATTGACGCATGCGGGCAGAAAAGCGAACACATGCCGCACTGCAGACAGACTTCTGGAATCCACTCAGGAATCTCCACGGCGATATTACGCTTCTCGAACGCAGTGGTTCCCACCATATAGCGGCCGTCAATCGGCATCTTGCTGACTGGAATATCGTCGCCGCGGCCTGCCATAATCTCGGCTGTGACTTCATGGACGAATATCGGCGCATCTGCGGCAACAACCGGCGGCATTACTATACTGCTGGTCACCTGGTTCGGGTATTTTACTTCGGCGAACTCGGTCATGCCCGCATCGACAGCAAGGTTGTTCATATCGACAACCTTGTCGCCATATTTGCCGTAACTCTTCTTTATAGCTTTTTTGATGGCTGCAATTGCCTGCTCTTCGGGGAGAATGCCCGCGAGCTTGAAGAATGCCGCCTGCATTATCATATTGATGCGAGCGCCCAAGCCAATCTTCTGGCCGATGGAAATCGCGTCGATCACGTAGAACTTAACTTTCTTATCGATGATCTGCTGCTGAACTTCTTTCGGAAGCGTATCCCACACCTCGTCGGCGCTGCGATGCGTCGTGAGAAGGAATGTGCCGCCGTCTTCGATGTTCTTGAGCATGTCATATTTTTCAATAAACGTCGGATTGTGGCATGCGATGAAATTCGCGCGGTCGATCAGGTAAGGGCTTCGGATTGGGTTCTTGCCGAATCGCAAATGCGAAACCGTGACAGAACCGGCTTTTTTGGAGTCATACACAAAGTAGCCCTGCGCCCAATTGTCGGTCTCGCCGCCGATGATCTTGATCGAGTTCTTGTTTGCGCCGACAGTTCCGTCGGAACCCAGACCGTAGAACATCGCACGGAACGTGTCCTTGTCGGCGGTCGAGAACGAATGATCATATTTAATATAGTTGCCGGTGACGTCATCGACGATGCCAACGCTGAAGTGATTCAGCGGCTCTGCGGCATCTAGATTGTCGAATATCCCCTTGACCATTGAAGGAGTGAACTCCTTGGAGCCCAAACCGTAGCGGCCGCCGACGATCTTCGGAGCTGTCGCAAACGGCGCGCTGCCATTTGACATAGCCTCTTCGATTGCACTTACAACGTCAAGATAGAGCGGCTCGCCAAGCGCTCCCGGCTCTTTGGTGCGGTCGAGAACAGCGATCTTTTTGACAGTCTTTGGAATCGCAGCGATGAAATGCTTCACGCTGAACGGTCTATAAAGTCTGATTTTGACAACGCCGACTTTCTCGCCGGCCTTGGTCAGATAATCGACCGTCTCATGAGTAGTCTCCGCGCCGGAGCCCATAAGAATAATTATTTTCTCGGCATCAGGAGCGCCTACATAATCAAACAACTTATACTGTCGTCCGACGATCTTTGCGAACTTGTCCATTGTGTCTTGAACAATCTTTGGACATGCCTCATAGAACGAATTCACAGTTTCGCGACCCTGGAAATATACATCCGGGTTCTGTGCGGTTCCGCCGATAGTCGGATGATCCGGGCTGAGTGCGCGCTTGCGATGGGCAATAACAAGATCATCGTCAATCATTGCGTGCATATCGTCAAACGACACCTGCTCGATTTTCTGCACTTCACTTGAAGTTCGGAAGCCATCGAAAAAGTGCACGAACGGCACGCGACTTGCCAAAGTAGCCTGCTGTGCGATTAGAGCGCAGTCCTGCGCTTCTTGAACACTGTTCGAGCACAACATAGCAAAGCCGGTCTGTCGACAGGCCATTACGTCGCCGTGGTCGCCAAAGATCGAAAGCGACTGACACGCAAGTGCGCGAGCGCTGACGTGAAAGACCGTCGGGGTAAGCTCTCCAGCGATCTTATACATGTTGGGGATCATCAGCAGCAGACCCTGGGATGCGGTGAATGTAGTAGAGAGGGCGCCGGTCGCCAATGCACCATGCACGGCTCCAGATGCGCCGCCTTCGCTCTGCATCTCGGTCACGGAAGGAATTGTCCCCCAAATATTCTTTTCGCCGCGAGCAGTCTTCTCGTCACACACCTCGCCCATGGTCGAACTCGGAGTAATTGGGTAGATTGCGATAACTTCGTTGGTAGCATGCGCTACATGAGCAACAGCCGCGTTGCCATCGTAGCTCTCCATTTTGCGTGCCATGACATCTCCTTAGTTTGATCATTAATCGATTGGCCGTCTATCGCGGATGCGCTCCGTGATTTACGACCAGATAGTTTTTTAGATTTCCCTTCGCCACTGAAGGGCTTGGATAAGCGTAGCCTGATCGGCGTAGTCCATATCGCCCCCAACCGGCATACCATGAGCAATTCGAGTGACACGAACGCCAAATGGTTTAAGTAGACCGGCGATATACATAGAGGTCGTATCGCCCTCGATTGTTGGGTTTGTGGCAAGGACAACTTCCTTGACATCACCCTCAGTCACTCTATTTACTAGCTCACGTATCTTTAACATTTCGGGGCCGATACCGTCGATAGGCGAAATTACACCGCCCAGCACATGGTATCCCCCACGAAACTCGTTGGTTTTTTCCATCGCGACAACATCTCGCGGTTCAGCAACCACGCACAAAAGCGACCTGTCACGCTTTGCATCCGAGCAAATGGCGCAGCGGTCTTGGTCGGTATAATTGAAGCATATTGGACAGAGCTTGATGGAGCGTTTGACTTCCAAAATCGCGTCTGCCAGATTCTGCGCGTTCTCTTCGGTAATTCGGAGAACATGAAACGCCAGCCTCTGCGCAGACTTGGGACCTATCCCCGGCAGCTTCTCAAACTCACCCACAAGTTTGGCTAGTGGTTTTGCGTATTCCATAGGTCGTACACACAACAAATGGCGAGCATCGATGCCCGCCATTGCTAGTCAATATCGAGCCAGACCACATTATAGCAGAATACTTGACAATATAGAAGTATTCGCATTACTAAAGAATGTATGCCGGATTCGAGAAATTAGAATATTCCCGGCAGACTCATTCCCCCGGTGATGTCGCTGAGTCGTGCCTGCTTCGTTTCTGACGCTTTTTCAAGCGCCTCGCGCACAGCACTGATAACGAGATCCTGAAGCATCTCCACATCCTCCGGGTCAACTACCTGAGGATCTATTTTTATGTCCAGAATATCTCCTTTGCCGTTACATGAGACCGTCACCATCCCACCGCCGGACGAGGCCTCGACTTTCAACTCAGCAAGCTCCTCTTCGAGCTTCTGTGTGTCCTCGGCCATCTTCTGAACCTGCTTCATCATGTTGCCCAAGCCGGGTATGTTCGGCATATTGCCAAAGGGTCCTTTTGCCATTTAAGATTGCTCCTTCCACGGATCGAAATCGTTTTCTTCAACAACTGTGCCGCCAAATGTGGTGAGCACGTCATTAAGCAGCGGATGCGCAACTTGATCCGCCGACTGCTGCACTGGTTCAAGTTGCTCCGGCTCAGGCTCATCGACCAACATTGTCGTTAATTTGAGCTTTGCGCCGAGTACATCCATCAGGCCCTGTTCAATCCACTGCGAACCGCTGCCGACTTTGTCCTTATGAAAACGCCACTTCTGGGCAAAGCCCAGCGTTATGATGCCATCAGACACCTTTACAGGCTGACCAGCGCGCGCAAGTGCGGCGATATTTGGCTGGCGCAACACTTTTTCGACATGCCGCAAAACCTTCTGCCACTCGCGTTGAATTATCGCAAGGCTGACCTGCGTCCCGCTCGACTCAACTTCCGGTACATCGTCTTGCTCAGGCACAGTGTCAACATTGACTTGTGCATCGACTTTTGGCGCAGACTTAGCTTGAGGCGGAGTGGCTTTGACGCTCTTTGGCTCTTTGGGTTTTACCTCAGTCGGCGGCGTATGGACTTGTTGCACATCCACAACCGGCGCCTTTACTGGAACAGCTACTGCCGGCGATGAAATCTCTTTCGGCCTGGCCATTGCCTTTAGAAACGCCATTTCGAGCGCGAGCCTATGCTGCTCGTTCCATCTCAAATCTTTCTCGGCCTCGGCAAATATGTCGATAATCGAAACTAGACGCCCCTCGCTCAAAGCATCCGCCTGGCACATCCAGCGCGGATCATCCGAATGCCTCTTGTCGGCACCGACTTTAAGCTCCAATACATCACGAAAATGATTAGCGGCCGATTTGAGCAGTTCGCGGACATCTCTGCCCTCGCGCATCAGCCTGTCGGCGAGCGCAAAAGCAGCGGCCGTGTCGGTAGTAGATAGAACTCCGCCGATCTCGAGCAAGGCATCCTCGTTAACCATGCCGGAGACAGTATAAATGTCATTCGTAGTAACTTTACCGTCGGCATATGCCATCACCTGCTCCAGCAGGCTCAGCGAGTCGCGATATGAGCCTCCGGCAATACGCGCCAAAAGGTCTATGGCATCCGCGTCGATTTCGAGCTTCTCGCTTTTTGCGACGGTCTTTAGTCTGCCGCCAATTTCCGAGACTGTCCCACGTCGAAAATCGAACTGCTGGCAGCGCGAACGAATTGTAATTGGAATCTTATTTGACTCGGTGGTTGCGAGGATAAACACAGCATGGGGCGGCGGCTCTTCTAAAGTCTTTAGAAAAGCGTCTTTTGCCGTGGCCGACAACTGATGCGCTTCGTCAATAATATAGACTTTATAGCGCAAATGCATCGGCGGATATTTGACGCCGTCACGCAGCGCATCGATGTCATCGACACTTCGATTAGATGCCGCGTCCATTTCAATTACATCGACAGCAGCGCCATGAGTAATTGAGTTGCACTCATCGCACTTGTCGCATGGATCGGGCGTGGGGCCGTGGGCACAGTTGAGGGCTTTTGCAACCAAGCGAGCAACGGTCGTTTTTCCTGTCCCACGCGAACCGCAAAACAGGTAGCCGTGGCCGATTCTGTCCGCTTTGATGGCGTTACGAATCGTGCGGACAACGTGATCTTGACCAATCACATCGTCAAATGTCTGGGAGCGATATTTGCGATAAAGTGTCTCGTAGGCCATGAGATAAACAGTCCAAATTTAAAAGTCCCAGAGCGGAAAAACTTAAATAAGTGACCGTGCACCTGCCTCTGATAAGGCCGCCCAAGCGCTACCGCGACAGCCAACTCCAGCTAGATCACCATACGGCACATGGTCGAACACGCTTACCGCTGCTTCCTTCCGGACCTGACGGGGTTCACGCACCGAGCATTGCGTAGGGCCCAACTATCAACATCACTTATCGAAACGCATACTCAAACAGCCAGACCGCGGGCAGGAATTCAACCCCGCTATAGCGGATTGCGGGTCGAGGGCACCGCTAGTTCCCCGTCTAGCACGATCACACCTTAATACTATGTTATATTATCCAAACCAAAAACTATTCAGCTATCAAATAGTGCAAAAAGCTCTCGGCCTTATATTATATCACTTCTGCGCAGGATAAACTCTCTTTTTAACAACTTAAAGCCGGGATGCGTTTTTGTATCCATGCAATCAGGTGCAAAAAGAGCCTCACCTTTCCATCCGACCCTGTCCTGGACATAATCCGGCATGCCGGGATCGTCCGGAGCCGCCCACACTGTAAGCTTATATTTATCCGCCGTAAACGGATACATTCTACTATCGCGCGGATCGCTCATATCAATGCGGGTTAAGAACTTGCCATCGCCTACATATACATCACCCCACGCGACAGTCTCGCTGCGATCTATGTTCCAATTCACTTCATTGAGAGTAGGTGCGACATAATCGTAGTCCTGCAACCGCCAGAAAACACGGCAGCCGTCTCGCCAAACCTCGCGCTTGTCTGCACTTAAAGAAGCGTTTTTTTCATACCAATGAGTAAACGCCTCGGATGCAAGGCCCTTATATTCAGAAGCCTGTATTAGGTTGAGCTTGCCCTTTATAATAAGCACTTGTGGAGCCGCGCGCAGCCAAGAAACATCAAATGTTGTTTTTAGCGGCCTCATCGCGTCTCCTACCCATGCCTTACCTTTGCGGCTCTCGAAATCTCGCCGTGCAGACGCGGTCGCCTCCTTCAAGGTAGGATCGTTTTTTACTCGTTCGGCAACCTCAATTCCCTTTTTATAATAATCCATTCTGCCATAGCGCCAACCAAGCCTCAGCAGCAGCAAAGACAAGTTGCGGTCGCATATATCCAGTGAGCCTTGATCGACATAACCACCACTGCCCGGCTTGCGCTTATTTTTCTCAATCGCTGCAACAGAACTCGCGCGAGCCTTTTCCCACTGAGCAATCGCCTCATCGAACCGTCCGCACCGCTCGAGCATGTGCGCTTTCATGCGGTCGACGAAATCATAGCGCCGAATTTTGCGGCCCGTGTTTGGGTCAACACCGTCGAACTCGCATGCTTTCGATATCCACTCCAGCGCCTTTTCGCTGTCATTGAGCTTTTTGCAATAGTGAGTCCAGCCAAGCTCAAAGTAAAGATCCCATATGGTGGGATTATTGCGAATCCCCTCTTTCATCAGAGCGATGGCAACAGGGATGTAGCGCTTGTCAGAAAGCGAGTTGGCCTCGTCAACAAAGTTATAATCGAGATGCCACGCGCCGGTAATATACACATCTATGTTGTGCGGGTCCAACCAGGTGACCATACGCACGATTGGAATAATATATTCATATTGGCCGCGATGAAAAAAGTCATCGGCACGAATCCAGAGAGCGCCTGCCACTACCTGCTCAAAACCAGTAAATGAGGCCACCATAAACTGTCCCGGCAACTGAACCATCAAATCACCGCTTTTGCCGCTTCCGATTGGCGCCTCGGCCTCGCGTATCTTATCGTAGGTAGGAGACAGTTTCATCTGAAGTCCCACCATGCAGGCAAGCATAACGACCAAGAAAATCATCATCAGCTTGCGGTTATGGATTTGCATGGCTACACTTCCTTCCGCTCGAAGATGAGTATGGCCACAACTAATGTCACGAGGACGTAAACCAAGCCGTAAAGCGTCATCTGCCCGGTATATGCAGCCATATTCGTCACCTGCGTCTCGGGGTGAAGCAACTGGTTTGGTATGTTAAATTCATCAAATCTGGGCAGCACGTAATAAATTGCTTTGAAGAACATCTTCTGAATGCTGTTCGCGTGCTCCGCACCGCCAAGTGAAGTTACGACGGTAGATAAAAATCCGATCACATACACCGCAGCGCCCATAAAAAAGTTGACTGTGCTAGTAAAGATCAGAGAAAACAGCAGCACAATCGAGCTTAGCACCATAAATTGAAGATATACGAGAACCACGCCCCAGAGCATGTTTATATCAAAAACTGCAACACTTGCCTGCCCTGCGGCATGCAGAGCACTTACGGACTGGCTATCCGTCATTGCTTTAGTTATATTCTGAGC
>JAEWSK010000198.1 GCA_023398345.1 Armatimonadota bacterium
GTAATTGTATTGATTGGCGTTGCCGGGTCGATACCTGTTAGATACACGAATACATCAACCATAAGCCTTGGAATCAGTTCGCGCATGTAGTTTGCAAAGTGTTTTGTCTGCGAAAAGTCGCGTATCAGCCGCGCATGCAATTGATCTTCGGACAGTGCTGGTTTGAGATCAATGCTGATTGTAACACCGCCTTTGTCGAGATAACGTCTAGCTGTTCTACTTAACGTGAGTATTATGGGGCCGGATATGCCAAAATGTGTAAAAAGCATTTCACCAAACTCGGATGCGATCTTGCGGGGCTTTGCGTTTTGATCTTCGACGACAACCGCCGCCTCCACGTTTCGCAAAGACAGTCCCTGCAAGTTTTTGACCCACTCTTCTTTTGTGAGCATTGCCGATAGCGCGGGTTTCGGCGCAGCGACACTGTGGCCAAGTTCGCGAGCCATTGCGTAGCCGTCGCCGGTCGATCCTGTTTTGGGATACGAAGCGCCGCCGGTTGCCACTATAACCGCGTCGGCTTTCATTCGTCCGCCGTAGACTTCGACCCCGGTGATTTTTCCATCTGCCGTCGCCAATGATTTTGCGCGGAAGTTTGTTTTTACTCGAACACCGACGGACTCCATCCAGCGTTCGAGCGCATCGGCAATATCTGCGGCTCTGTCTGAGACTGGAAAGACGCGGCCGCCGCGTTCGACTTTTGTATCGACTCCTAATTTTTTAAGTAAATCGAGTATGTCGTCCCGAAAGAAGCGCGAAAATGCTCCATATAGAAATTTGCCGTTTGGCGAAAATGCTTCTATGAATTTTTCTAAATCGGCTGTGTTTGTAATATTGCATCGGCCTTTGCCGGTTATTCGGAGTTTTCGTGCTAGCTTTGGGCCTTTTTCCAGCAAGACGACTTCCGCTCCGCACTCAGCGGCTCTGCCTGCCGCAAGCATCCCTGCCGGCCCGGCTCCTATGACAATTACTCTGCGCTTACTCATACGTTTGCAACCTTGTTTTCTTTCATGCCGACGACGGAGAACAGTGATATTAATACAATCGCAGCTCCCGCAAAAAACATAACAGGATAACTGAACCGCGACCATAACATTCCGCCAATGAGCGGCACCATTACGGCGGCGACATGGTTCATCGTCACACCCATCGAAAGTGTCGGCATCAAATCTTTCGGCGAGGCAATTCGCTGGACATATGTTGTCAGGCATGTCGTCGATAGAAAAAGCAGATTGTCCAGGCAATATAGTGCGCACAGCACATAGCGCTGCTTAACCAACGCATAGCATAAAAAAACCGCTATTAGGCACGTATAGCTGACCAGCAGTATGCGCCGCTCGCGTATTTTATCGATTAGCTGACCGATCAACGGCGCGCCAATAAAGCTCACTATGCCGTTTATTACAAAAAGCTTGGCAATCAGCTCCAATGGAGCGTTATAAACTTTTGCCAATGTGTATGGTGCAAACGTAAAGAATACTTGCCTGCGACCGCCTTCGAGTAGGGATAGTATATAATATCGGCGAAACTTTGGCTTCCAGACCAGCCGCGGCTTGTCCATTTTGCCGATGTCGCGCCGCATCGTGAGCACTATTGCTGCTCCAACAGTAATCATTATCCCTGCTGCTATAAACCACGTCTGATAGCTCAGATTATGTGCAAGTTTTGCGACTGTAATCATTCCCAGCAGGCTGCCGACACTGCCGAAAGCGTTCATTTTGCCAAGCTGCTTGCCTTTGCTGCCTTCATCGGCTAAATTAAGCGTCATCGAAGAGGCAACCGGCATCCACGTGTGAATTCCGACGCTCCATACCAGCGACCATGCGAGAAAACTCGGCATGCCTTGCACAGTGGCATACGCTGCAATTCCACCAGCCAGAAGCGTCAATGCAATCGCACCAAGCAGCGGCTCGGCAATGCGCATTGTCAGTGCCGCGACAAAGACGCTCAAAAAACCGGGCAATTCGCGCACTGCTTCAACTCGACCTATCCACAGTGGTGTGATGTGAATAATCTCAGTGGCAAAATTGGTCGTGCATGCGCTGTATATGCCAAATCCGAAGAACGTAAAAAATGCTGCCGACCAGAGTCGCTTCAAGTCGCCAGAGAGTGACATGCAGTTTTTATGATGCTCAGGCAAAAATTATTCCACCAGTCCTAATGCTATAACATTCTACTCCATAAACAATATATATGGTTCGTCCGATTATGCAAAAAGCCCGGAGATTATTCTCCGGGCCGGTAATATCTAAGCAGCTCGCGCGTGTTCTTGAAGCAATTCCGCTATGTGCGTTCGCATGGCCTGCTCTTCTTCAATTGTCATCTCCGGCTTAACGACTTCGAATACTTCCCCGGAGTCCGGGTTTTTGTAAATCAACGTCGTTCCAACAACGGGGTCTTTGTGCGCCCCAACAAAACATAGCATACCAGTGCAGACCATCGTCTGACACACCACATATATGAAGATCCGCCTGACTTCTTCCGGCTGACCCTGGAACTCCTCAAGGAATGCGCGAGCTTCTTCGTCAAGCTCGCTCATTTAATGGCCTCCATCACCCCAAGCCGAGTCCTATAGGTGCGTTCCAAGGTTAGCTTACCCAGATGCGGCGGCAGCGAACATCGCTCTTGCTGTTGGCTCCAATGCGGCGAAGTCGGACGGATCATCCGCATCGACTATCATTCGCCATACGCCTGCTTCTGTTCGGGAACCCCGTATAAATATAAATGCGCGGCGATCATCTGCATGAAGCAATACTCTCCAAGCGCCGCTTTCGTCACCGGTGCGTTCAACTACTTGCTGGGTACCTTCGAAGTTTTGGAACTCGTAGGAATCAAAGCGCGATTTGAGCGTAGGCCAGATTGTGTTGCTAAAGCGATCTTCCATTCTTTGCTTAAGCTCACCGTGAGAAATTGGAGGAGAAGTGAGTTTTGTAAATATGTTAGCATTGACCGGCACTGACGCGAGTAGCTCCTGCAGCGAAAGCGGTTTGGTTTGATCAAATGCTGCACCGTTTGCACTAGACATTATGCGCATCCACTCGCGAGCGACTTCAGGTTGAGATTCAGCTAGCGCGGCAGAAAGCGCCGCCTGAAGGCCGTCCCGGCATGTGCTCATCTCAAATATCGTGCCGCCATTTGCACCCTCGACTCCGACCGGCACGTCGTATCCTTCTTGCCTGAGAG
>JAEWSK010000249.1 GCA_023398345.1 Armatimonadota bacterium
GAGGTGCTCGATCCTGATTCGGTGCAGATACCGTTCGTTGGTGCAAAACCTCCGAAGGGCTATGATTATGACGCTCTAATCGCCGCGTTTGAGCAAAATATACAAATAAGGATGGGTTATGACGAACACACCGGCAAGTGCGCGCTTTATGATGGCCGCACGGGTCAGAAGTTCAGTCAGAACGTGACCATCGGCCAGATTTACATGTTAAAGCTGGCTCACTTGGTTGAAGACAAGATTCACGCTCGTTCGACCGGACCTTACTCTCTTGTTACGCAGCAGCCACTCGGCGGCAAGGCACAGTTCGGTGGGCAGCGGTTTGGTGAAATGGAAGTCTGGGCGCTCGAGGCCTATGGGGCCGCGTATACGCTGCAGGAGATATTGACCATCAAGAGCGACGACGTGCAGGGCCGCGTTAAAACGTATGAGGCCATCGTCAAGGGTGAGAACATACTTGAACCTGGCGTGCCGGAGTCGTTCAAGATTCTAATTAACGAGCTTCAGAGTCTGGGGCTCAAGGTAACGGTAGAGGATGATCGCGATAGGGTGATTGACCTCAAGGATACCGAAGACGAACTCGCCGAAAGCCGTGATAGTGGAATGATGGCTGGAAAACGGCGCAACAAGAGGATGCTGGAATTGAGGGAGGATCTCTGACATGGCTGATGCGAGTACTTTCGATAAAATACGCATAGGGATCGCTTCTCCTGACGAGATACGTTCCTGGTCTTGCGGCGAGGTCAAAAAGCCTGAGACTATTAACTATAGAACATTCAAGCCTGAGCGAGACGGCCTGTTCTGCGAGCGCATTTTTGGCCCTGTAAAGGACTGGGAGTGCCACTGCGGGAGATATAAGAAGGTCAAGTTTAAGGGCATAGTGTGCGACAGGTGTGGAGTCGAGGTCACTCGATCCAAAGTCCGCCGCGAGAGAATGGGACACATAGAGCTTGCGGCTCCAGTGTCACACATTTGGTATCTCAAGGGCGTTCCAAGTCCTATGAGCATGCTTCTTAATATGTCGCCGAGGCCGCTAGAGAGAGTTCTATACTTCGCGTCCTATATAGTGATATATATTGATCGTCCCAAGATCAATGAGCATATCGAGGAGATACGCACCGCTGTTGCGGCTGCGGCCGAAGATGTGGTCACGCAGCGCGACGCAAATATTGCAACGCTGCGCAAGGATGCATCAAAAGAAGAGATAGAAAATCCGGATTGGGACGAAAAGAAGCGCAAGGATCATGAGAAGAAGCTCAATGAGCGCATCAAGCAGGAAGAGCGTGATTCAGTAGATCACGTGGACGAACTTCATGCGACCCTAAAACTGCTTGAGACCGTTCAAAAATACGAACTCGTTACTGAAGATCAGTATCGAGCAATAGAGCGGCTGCTTGAGGCGCTGTCGGATCGATTGGACATCGATTTGCGCAATTGCTTCCGTGCTGGTCTGGGCGGCTCTGCAATTAAAGAACTGCTTTCCGAAGTCGACATTGAAAAACTCGCTCGCGAGCTTCGCAAGGAGATTTCACAGACAACCGGACCAAAGCGTGCTCGTGCAATCAAGCGTCTTGAAGTTGCCGAAGCGTTTATCGTTTCAAAGAGCAGACCGGAGTGGATGATTCTCGATTGCATTCCGGTTATATCACCGGAATTGCGCCCGATGGTTCAGCTCGATGGTGGTCGGTTCGCTACGTCGGACTTAAATGACCTCTATCGAAGGATCATCAATCGCAACAATCGACTAAAGAAAATCACTGAGATTCGCGCACCGGAATCAATCATAAACCACGAAAAGCGGCTGTTGCAGGAGGCCGTTGACGCGCTCATCGACAATGGCAGGCGCACGCGACCTGTCGTTGGCTCGAACAATAGGCCGCTCAAGAGCCTTTCAGATATGCTCAAGGGCAAGGAAGGCCGGTTCCGAAAGAACCTGCTCGGCAAGCGCGTAGACTACTCCGGTAGATCGGTTATCGTTGTCGGCCCGAGTCTAAAGCTCCATCAGTGCGGCCTGCCGCGAGCGATGGCGTTGGAACTCTTCAAGCCATTTGTTATGAAAACGCTTGTAGAGAAGAAATATACGTCCAACATCAAGACCGCAAAGCGTATGATCGACAGAATGAAGCCCGAAGTTTGGGATGCACTCGAAGAGGTCATACGCGAGCATCCGGTCATGCTCAACCGTGCGCCTACTCTGCACAGACTTGGCATTCAGGCGTTTGAGCCGATTTTAGTCGACGGCAAGGCTATCCAGCTTCATCCTTTGGTCTGCCATGCGTTTAACGCGGACTTCGATGGTGACCAGATGGCTGTTCACGTGCCGCTGTCAGGTTCGGCGCAGGCGGAAGCTCGTATTTTGATGCTTTCGACTCACAATCTCTTCTCACCGGCAGACGGTCGTCCGGTAGTTGCGCCGATCCAGGACATTGTCTTGGGCGCGTTCTACATGACAATGAAGAAGGATGTGCCCGAGGGTTTCACTCCAAAGGTGTTTGGTAGCGCCGAAGAGGCGATCACAATATATTCCAACCCTATGGAGAAATCCGATATTCATGAGCCTATTCGAGTGCGCCTTCCAAAGTCGGCTGACTCGGATGAACTTGAGATGCGTGAGATCACGGTGGGGCGGCTGCTGTTCAACAACATTCTCCCTCCGAATATGCGCTATCTTGACAAGCCTATCGACAAAAAAACTATGTCTTGGCTTGTCACAGAGTGCTATGCGAAGAACGGCCATGAGCGAACAGTACAACTGCTCGACGATCTAAAGGCGATTGGCTTCCGCTATGCGACATCAGCGGGTATGACAATTTCAATGACCGACATGGATATTCCGTCCAAGCGCGATGAGATTGTCGAACATACTCAGGATGAAGTCGCCAAAAAGAATCGTGCTTATGCGAGAGGTCTGATTACTCAGTCAGAACGAAAACAGCAGGTGCTGGAGTTGTGGACTCGCGCAGCCGAGGATGTAGCGGATTCGCTGCTTACCGGACTGGACTTGTTCAACCCGATTTCGATTATCACGACTTCGGGCGCGAGAGGAAGCACTCGACAGATCACTCAGCTTGCAGGTATGCGCGGTCTTATGAGTGACCCATTCGGCAATCTTATTGAAGACCTACCTATCAAGTCGAACTTCCACGAGGGCATTTCGGTTCTCGAATACTTTATATCGACTCACGGCGCAAGAAAGGGTCTCGCAGATACCGCTTTGCGAACAGCAGACGCAGGTTATCTTACAAGAAGACTTGTTGATGTTGCCCAGGACGTTATCGTTCGAGGCGCGGATTGTGGAACAGCAAACGGCGTCTATGTGTCGATGATTGAAGAAGGCGGCGACGTAATCGAGACAGTGGCCGACCGCATCAGAGGACGAACATCTCTGGAAGATATTTTCTTGCCGGGTCAAGATGAGCCGATTGTTCGAGCAGGTGAGTTGATAACGGTCGAAATTGCCAATACGATCGATAAGGCCGGAATTAAGAGAGTTGGTTTGCGTTCGCCACTGACTTGCGAACTCCGCCAGGGCATTTGCGCAAAGTGTTATGGCAATGACATGGCGATGGGTAGGCCGATCGAATCCGGAACCGCCGTAGGCATTATCGCGGCGCAGTCCATCGGTGAACCAGGCACGCAGCTTACGATGAGAACGTTCCACACCGGAGGCGTCGCGGGCAAATACCTTACTGGTGTCGCTGAGGTCAAGAAAAAGAAGCAGGAATCCCTGCGCGACCTCCACGATGACATCCGACGTGGTTTGGTTTCGTTTGAAGACGGCGCTGAAGGAATGGAGCGCGAGCGTGTCCGAGCCGTCCAGGCAGTGCTCAAAGTGTTGGAAGATCAGGTAAGCGGTCTGTTGAGGGTAGTCGAGCTTTTCGAGGCCCGAAAGCCAAAGGGACAGGCAATTATTACCGAGGTCGCCGGCACTGTTACCGACATTGAGACCCGCGGTCTAAAGCGCGTGGTCATTCATACTGAAATGCCGACTTACGATACGTCGATGCTTTCGGGTGAAATCACAGTTGATGATGTGATTAATCCCAAAAATGGCGAGACGATTGTTGAGTCCGGCACTGAGCTTACCGAAAAACTCGCTCGTAAGATCAAAGATGCGGGTGTTGAGATAGTTAAGCTCCGCAAGACTCACTTGGTTCCTTACCGAGGCAATCTCGAAGTTACAGTCGGCCAGGAAGTTCAGGCGGGTGACCGTTTGACTGAAGGCCGCTCGATCCGCATAAGGTGCTTGAGCTGCAGGGTGTCAGAGGCGTTATGGAGTATCTCGTCCGAGAAATCCAGAGCGTATATAAGTCTCAGGGTGTTGATATTAACGATAAGCACGTTGAGATTATTGTCCGACAGATGCTCAGAAAGCGTAAAGTTCTGGAATCTGGCGATGCTCGATTCCTTCCGGGTCAGATTGTAGATAAGTTCGCATTTGAAGACGAGAACAGCCGGGTTCGCGAACTTGGTGGAACTGAAGCGACGGCCGAATGGGTGCTCTTGGGTATCACCGAGGCGTCTCTTGCGACCGACAGCTTCTTGAGTGCTGCATCATTCCAGAAGACCACCAGGGTGCTAACCGATGCCGCCGTCAAGGGCAAGCGGGACAATCTGGTCGGGCTTAAAGAGAATGTTATCATCGGTCGGCTCATACCGGCGGGGACCGGGCTTCCGAGGTATCGGCAGCTTGAGGTCACCGATCCCGATGGTGAGATTATCACCACAGCCCGCGAGATCTTCCGTCCGACGTATAACGAGGAAGACGACGCCGAGAATCTGCTTGCATCTGATATCGATATTGACGATATTTTGCCTGAAGGCGATGTTGCAGATGACTCTGTCGAGTCTGATGTTGATCTCGAAGATAGCGATATCATCAAGCATCTGGACGCTGCTCTAGGCGACGATGATGAGCTGGAATCTGATGAAGTTGAACTCGACTCAGATGATTCGATATCGGACAGCGATGTTTTGTCCGTTGATGACTCCGAAGAGATCGAATAGTTCGTAAAATGATAAATACAAGCCGGTTGCCTCGACACTTTCGTTGCCGTGGCAACCGGCTTTTTGTTTATTTGCCCGGTGATTAGTTGGGCCCGTATACGCTTATATTGTTATATACCGCTGTCACTCCAGGCACTGACGATGCAACTCCTGTTGCTGCTTCCCTTGCGACATCGCTGCTGACAGTTCCTGTGAGTTCAACGACGCCGTCTGATGCGCGCACGCTCACTTTTTTTGCGTCAATTGCCGACTTGTTCAACGCATGTCTTACTTCGCCTATCAATATGAGGTCGTCGGCAGTCTTTGGATCTATCGTAATGCAATTTTGCACATCGATAACGCCTCGCACGCTCCAAGCAAAGAGATTTGCAAGATCGCGCATGCCCGATGTTTGCACCATTCCCCATAGCCTAACTACGCCATTTTGCACGCTGACCATCACCGGATAGCTCTTTGAGGCTATTGATCCCGACAGCCTCGATATTATCTGATCTCGTATCACTTTGTCCGAGTTTATTGGGCACGCGGGCATCGCGTAACCGCCCACTGGGCATGACTGCGCGCCCACAGTGATTGCACTGCACAATATGTAAACGACTGTCGCCGCCAGTGTTGTCCATTTTGCTAAAATCACTTTATGCTGCAACATATTACCCCTCCGATGCGCCTACATTGTGAGTGTACCCACTGCGGACAAGATGGCGCGTCCGGGTGCAAGCCAGATATTTTGCGGCAGCGTATATTATGCGAGTCTGAGGGTAAAAAATAAGCAAACTGACATACTCAGTGTGCTGGCACGAGACGACTGCTTTTGTTATATCTGCTATAATTGTGCACGATATGAAGCGAGTTGCTTATTTGGGCTTGGGGGCAAATATCGGCGACAGAGAGTCGAATCTGCGCACTGCAATTAAGATGCTCATCGATTGCGGTTGTGAGCTGTTTGCCGTTTCGTCTTTATATCAGACAAGGCCGGTCGGTCTTATAGACCAGCCGGATTTTCTCAATGCCGTCGTTGGAGTAATGATAAATCTCGATCCCCATGCACTGTTGGCGACATGCAAAAAAATTGAGTCGAAACTGGGCCGTAAGAGAACAACTCACTGGGGTCCGAGAGTCATAGATATAGACATACTGCTTTATAATGGCGTTGTTATAGATGACGCCGAGCTTGTCATTCCGCATCCGCAGATGCTGGACAGGGCGTTCGTGCTGGTTCCGCTGGCGGAAATTGCGCCGGATATTGAAATCGCATCGGGCATTACGGCATGTAATGCGCTTTTGAGTGTTGATTCAAGCGGGGTGGAGTTGTTTCGATCTTCGCCTTGGAGTGATTGATGGGGCTGTTTAGATATGAGGTCGTAGATAAGTCGGGCAAGGTGCTTCATGGGTCAATGGATGCTGCTGACGACCGCCAGGTAGCCGATAAACTGACGGCAATGGGGTATTGCGTGCGTGCAGTTTATTCGGCCAAGCAATCTGCTGTCCATCAGCCAAGTCCCAAGCGCCAGCCGTCTCAAACTGCAACTCCAACTGCCGCGCCTGCTGCAAAAGTTCCCGTCTGCGTGCGTTCGGTTGTGCCGCCAATGCAACTTGCAATCTTCTTTCGCCAACTATCGACTCTCGTAAAATCCGGTATTCCATTGCACCAATCGTTTGTCGACATGGCGGCGTTTACGCGTGAAAGGCATTTGGCGGTGGCAATGCCTCATATGCAGGCTGCAGTTCAAAGTGGGCAAAAGATATCCGGCGCGATGGCAGCGTATCCGGGCGTGTTTCCCGTTTGGACGACTGCTTCCGTGTGGGCGGGGGAACTGGCTGGAAAACTCGATATTGTTTTGGAGGAAATCGCCGTCGAATTGGAAAAAGAGTCCTCCGATTATAGATACGGCGCGTTTTGGTGGTTTATTACCAAGCTGACAATCGTATCTTGTGTGATAATATTCCCGCTTTGCAACATAAGCAACTGGCTTACAAAATCCAACACTACGATACCTGAGATGGTTGCCAATGTAAGCTCGGTAACACTAAAGATGACGCCTTTGGCTGTGGCAATCGCGGCAATCTTTGTCGGGTGGACATCAATTAAGCGAGTGCCGTCGGTTAGAGTGCTGCTGGACGCCATTCTTTTGCATGTGCCAATATGGGGAAAGCTTCACAAAGACCGGTCGTTGGCGAAGTTTTTGCATATTCTCGATTTGCTTTATTCGGCTGGCATAAGTCCAGCCACGGCATGGGATGCGGCAAGCCTTACAGTGAAAAACAATGAAATTGCTCGAAAACTAAATCGAGCGCGGGTTCATCTGCCTGGTGCCGAGCGCGCCGCCGATTTATTGCAATTATCGGGCGTATTTGAAATGGATGACGTTGGCATGGCGCAGGTCGGCGAGAAGTCGGGCCGACTGCCCGAAGCGCTTGGCCAAATGGCGCAGGTGTATTTTGAGCGCGCGGATCACCAACGGTCGATTGGCCGCGCGGTTTCTGTCAGTTCGTTTATCACCAGCCAAATCATTGTCAGCGGCATCGCGACTATTATCATTGCCTACACATACTTTTATAAACTGCCAAAGGTGTTCGGCCTGGACTTTTAATTATGCCAATATACGACTATCGAGCAAAAGACAAAGCCGGAAATACAATCACAGGAACTCTCACAGCGGATGACGAGCATGCGGCGGCGGATATGATCCGCGAACTCGGACACTTGCCTATGGAGATTCGCAAAGCCCATGTTGTTGCCAAAACTCAGAAAAATGACAAAGAAGGCAGTGCGTTTGCGCGTTATATAATCTATCCATTATGGACGGGCGTGAATATTAAAATGCTGGCGCTGTTTTATCGCCAGCTTGCCACAATGCTTAACGCCGGTATGTCTCTTTCGGAGTCTTTGCGAAGTCAAGAGAACCGGGCGCGAGGTCGTTTTAGAGTTATTCTTGCCGAGATGCGCGAAAACGTCTCAAGCGGTGGTCGCCTATCAGAGACAATGGTTCGCTATCCGAATGTATTTAGCAGTCTGCAGATTGCACTTGTTCGCGCGGGGGAGAGTGGGGGATTGATCGAGCGCATGATCGATCGAATCGCGATATACCTCGAGTATGAACTTAAAGTGCGCTCATTGGTCGTGAAAGCTATGATCTACCCGTCAGTCATATTGGTGTTTGCCGGGCTGATGTACGTATGCTTGCCTAATGTCAGTGTTCTTATGAACGCAGGCTTCAAGCCGTTTATTGCTATAGTCGGGCCTACTTTGCTGCATGTAATAATTGGGGTAGTCGCCGTTTTTGTCGTTTTTAGGCTTGTATTTCAGTTTTACGCACCACGGTTCATTTGGGACTGCTTTAAGGTCAATATTCCATTAGTCGGCGGCAATGCTCGTAAAATCGCCATGTCGCGCTTTAGCAGGGCCTTGGCTGTTCTATATGCGTCCGGGATGTCCTTGGTAGAGAGCGTCAGCATTGCAGCCGATGCGTCCGGCAATTTGTTTGTGGGCCGCGCAGTCAAGTATGCCGTTCCGACTATACAGTCCGGCCAAGGGCTTACTGAATCACTTGCGCGCACCAAAGTTGTATCGCCTGTTGTGTTGGATATGCTAACTGTCGGCGAACGCTCCGGCAGCATAGATGCTGTTCTTGAAAAAGTTGCGGACTACATGGATGACGAGGTGGATGCTGCCATACACAAGATTAGCATCGCCTTATTTGTGACGAGTATACTAGTTGCGGCAGTGATCGTGTGTTATATAGCCGCCAACTTCTATTTAGGTTACTTTGGTAAAATGCTGGAGTCTGTCAACAAATGAGGACAAAGCGCAATCACTATGAAGTCCTCGGTCTTCCCAGAAATGCAACTCTCGCGCAAATCAAGCGACGCTATCGGGAACTCGTGCGCAAATATCATCCCGACGTGGCAGTGGACAAAACTACGTCCCACCGATTGTTTTTGCAGATTAATGAAGCGTATGAGGTTTTAAAAGATGCGCCGCGGCGAAGTGCCTATGATGAAAGCCTTGACCTTGATGAGATAATACGAGCCAAGCGCGACGCAACGCGCCAGCAGGTGCAGTCGCCAAGGTCAAGTAACTTTGCGCATTCGGCTGATGTGCCGCATGCTCCTCGCAACATGTCGCAGCTTCTTAAAGACGCGCAGTATGCTTTTATCCAAAAGCGACTCAACGCCGCCGCGGATTTATGCAAGCAGGCGCTCGCTCTTGATCCTCGATGTGCTCGTGCAAATGCTATTCTCGGCGACATATACCGCGCCCAAGGTAAGAACGACGCTGCTATTAAGCGGTATACATTTGCCGTCCAGTTTGATCCGACCGACTCCGACAGTCAGCAAAAGCTGCTCAAATTAGTCGGAAAGCGCGTGAACACCGGACGGGTATACGAGTCAGTCCCCAGCCCCGTGAAAATGCGCGCAGCTAACGCGTTTTGGTGGACGGTTGTATTTTTTACGATCTTCTTAGTTAAGGTCTATCCCGGCAAACCGATTTCGTGGCTTAAGATGTACATACCGCAGGTGTCTACGTGGAGTTGGAATCTTATAATATTTATGGCTGTTGCGTCGGCGGTCGGAGGGGCGATTTTAAGCGTCAACGGATTTTTGCGGCATCCTGACGAAGAACTCGTCTTTGATAATTCCGGCGGAAGTTGGGCGATTGTGCCGGTTGGGTTCATATTGCTGATAGGATCAGGTTTTTTCTTCTTGGGCGCAGCGGGTTTTTACATATTATTTGGCGCGCTGCAAGACTCTCTGTCGAAGTCTGTTTTGACCGTATTTGGCTTGGTTATAGGCGTGGTATTTCTTTGTGCGCTATTATATGAACCTCATGCGATTAAGCAAGTATTACTTTTCGGGGGAAACGTTGCGTTTCTCTCTAGTTTGTTTGGGTGGTATACTGGATCGGCGCTAAAACCGTTTGGCGCTGAGTAGCGTTGTGTTATTGGATGGATATCGTTATGGAAAACAAGAAAATTACTGCACCTAGCTTGATTGACATGAAAGCTCGTGGCGAAAAAATATCTATGATAACCGCCTATGGCTATCCGTGGGCGAAACTTGCTGACCAGGCAGGTGTCGATGTATTGCTCATAGGTGATTCACTGGGCATGGTCGTGCTCGGTTACGAAAATACTCTACAAGTCACGATGGAGGATATGGTGCGCCATAGCGCTGCCGTCTCTCGCGGCGCGAGCAGAGCGCTTGTCGTTGCCGATATGCCGTTTCTCTCATTTCAAGTAAGCGAGGAAGACACTATTCGCAATGCGGGCCGGTTGATTCTTGAGGGCGGCGCGCAGGCCGTAAAAGTAGAAGGCTGCGGCCATATTCTTGGTTATATTCGCCGTATGGTTGAAATTGGCATTCCGGTGATGGGGCATGTCGGCCTGACTCCGCAGTCCGTACATCAGTTTGGCGGCTTCAAAATGCAAGGCAAGGACGAAGAGAATGCTGAGCGCATTCGCCTTGAGGCGCTTGCGCTGCAAGATGCGGGCGTGTTTGCCATTGTGCTCGAAGCGATTCCAGCCGCGCTTGCAAAAGACATTACATCAAGCCTTGCAATTCCCACAATCGGCATCGGCGCAGGGCCGGATTGTGACGGCCATGTGCTGGTCAGCCATGACATGCTTGGTCTTTATGATAAGCACGTTCCGTCGTTTGTAAAACAATACGCCGACCTCTGGAATATCACGCTCGAAGCGTTTAAAGCCTATAATCTCGACGTGAAAGAATCCCGCTACCCGGAGCGCAAATAAAATCCGAGTGCAAAGAGATTAACGCTTCCGATGGCTAGATTACAGCCTGAAAATATATTGAGGAATAGAAAATGCTGGTTCATAAAATATCCGAAGTCCGCGAACAAGTTGCAGGTGCACGAAAAGAGGGCAAGACCGTCGGTCTCGTGCTCACAATGGGCGCACTGCATGAGGGGCACTTAACCCTTGTTCGACGGGCACGCGAGCAGTGCGATTTTGTGGGCGTCAGCATATTTGTAAACCCAACTCAGTTTGGCCCTTCGGAAGATTTCAATCGCTATCCCCGAACGCTCGATTCCGACTCATCTCTGTGTAACGAGGCGGGTGTAGACTTGATATTTGCACCGGATGTGCATGAAATGTATGCTGAGGGATTCGATACTTGGGTCGAAGTCGGCGGTGTGAGCCGGATGCTCGAAGGCGAGTCTCGGCCCACTCACTTTCGCGGTGTTGCGACCGTCTGCCTGAAGCTTTTTAACATATTTCAGCCCGACCGCGCCTACTACGGTCAAAAGGACTATCAGCAGCTTCAAGTGATTCGAAAGATGGCTCGCGATTTGAATTTGCCGCTCGAAGTCGTATCAGTTGAAATCGTTCGCGAGTCCGACGGTCTGGCGATGTCCTCGCGCAATCGCTATTTATCTTTCGATGAGCGCAAGGCTGCGCTAATACTCAGCAAATCGCTTGATGAAGCAAAGTCTGCGTTTGATTCAGGTGAACGAAACATGGACGCTATATCATCGCTAGTTCAAGCTCGCCTCGACTCTGAGTCGCTTGCAAAAACTGAGTACGCTGTAATTGTCGATGCCGAGACTTTGCTTCCTGTCGAGGCTATTACACGTCCAGCCGTTGTACTTCTTGCCGTGCGCATAGGCGCGACGCGGCTGATTGACAATATGCTTTTAATTCCGTGACTGCCTGCATTCAAAAATGAGTATAATCACGAAAAAGCGCGACTTTCTTGCCGCTTTTCTTCTCTTGAGTTAGAATATACTCATGCGATCATTTAGATTACTGAACAACACCAATCAGACCGTGCCGCCTGAAGCGCCGGTCTATGTTTTTAACACTATTATTGTCGGGTCAGGCGCTGCTGGGATGAATTGCGCTGTGCATCTCTATGAGTTTATGGCGCGCAATGGCGTCGAGTGTCCGGAGCAGCGCGTTGCTATCGTTACTGCCGGGGTGGGGCTCGGCGCGTCTCGTATGAGCGGTTCCGACAAACAGACCTACTACAAGCTCGGTACCAGCCCGACCGTAGCCGATTCCGCGATGGATTTCGCTAAAACTCTAACGGCATTTGGCGGCTGTCACGGTGATGTTGCGCTTGCCGAGGGCGAGAGCGCACTGAGGGAGTTTTATCACCTTGTGCAGGCTGGCGTTCCGTTCCCGCACGACCCGGAAGGCGCTTATATTGGCTACAAGACAGATCATGATCCCTACGAGCGTGCGACTTCAGCCGGCCCAAAGACATCAAAATACATGAGCGATTGCCTTCAATCCCAAACCGATCGCTACGGCATTCGCATATTCGACCGTCAAGAACTTGCGCATCTTCTCAAAAATGACGAGGGTAAGATCGTAGGCATTGTCACTCTCGACCAGACCCGCCTGGACGATCCCAGCTTAGGCCTGACAGTTTTTCTATGCGAAAATATCGTGTTGGCGGCCGGTGGCCCGGGCGCTCTTTATGAAGTCAGCGTCTATCCCGAAGGCCAAACCGGCATCCACGGCATCGCACTAGCTGCAGGCCTCAAAGCGCATAACCTCACCGAACTGCAATTTGGGTTGGCCTCGACCAAGTTTCGCTGGAACGTCTCCGGCACATATATGCAGGTCATTCCACGAATATTTTCGACCGACGAAAACGGTGGCGATGAGCGAGAGTTTCTTGCGCCGCACTTCGATTCGACCGCGAAGATGGCTACAAATATATTTCTTAAGGGCTATCAGTGGCCGTTCGACCCGCAGCGCATCACAAACCAGCAGTCTTCGCTAATAGATGTGCTTGTTTACTATGAAACCCAGATACTAAAGCGCCGCGTTTTCATGGACTTCACGCAAAATCCCATTCCCGGAGAGGGCAAGGAACCGTTTGATCTGAACGCAATGGAGGAGGAGGCGCTTGTTTACCTTCAGCGAAACGAAGCGCTCCAGCCTACGCCAATTGAGCGCCTTGATTTTATGAACCCGCTCGCAATTGATATTTATACTGAGCACAATATCGACATTCGCACTGAGCCTTTGGAAATAAATGTCTGCGCGCAGCACCACAACGGCGGATTTGTTGTGGACAAGTGGTGGCAGTCGAACATAGCGCACACGTTTATTATTGGTGAAATGGCAGGCACGCACGGAGTTAAGCGACCTGGCGGATCGGCTCTTAACGCCGGTCAGGCTGGCGGACTGCGTGCGGCCGAGTATATCGCAAACGTCTATGGCGCTGATCTTCCGTCATCAGATATATCCGATTCGCTCGCGGATCAAATAGCGGCAGTTTATGCGAAGACATCATACTTGACGGCCAACTCGACGGGCATTTCGCCGGATGAAGCTATATCAATTATCCAGCGCAACATGTCGCTTTACGGCAGCTATATAAGGCAAATCGAAACGGCTAACTCTGCAAAAGAAAAAGCGATAAACCTATACAAAAAACTGCGTCAAGGTGATATTAAGCTATCAAAGCGCAGTGACCTTATCAAAGCCATTCGTGCTGAACATCTTGCTCTTGCGCAAGTAGCATTTCTCGACGGCATCGTCGAATATATACAGTCAGGCGGTGGCAGCCGCGGTTCGTTTATGATTATTCGCGAGGACGGCGACATCATTTCGCCCGATCTTATCAACCCGGCCACTGGAGAACCGTTTAAGTTTGTTGCCGAAAACTTGGACTTGCGCGCTACTGTCGCTGAAATCGAACTTACTTCTATAGATGACGCGGCCTTTAAATTTATCCGCGTTCCCGTCCGTCCGATACCCGAACGCGATGATGCGTTTGAGCTCGCTTGGACTGCATTTAGAAACGGGGAAGTTTACCGCCGTTAATTCCAACTATGTTTTCTTGCCGTATTTCTGTCGTGAATAGACAATGAGGTGTTTTTATGAACAGAACTAAAATTGCGCTTTTGGTCTTGATTTTGTGTTTGATTTCATCAGTGGCCAATTGTACAACCGACAAACTGACTATGCTCAAAGACATAGTCGAGCTTCATTTTGCCTACAATGCAGGCGATGTGCCAAATGCCCAAAGCCCCACGTTTGACGATTCTTCTTGGAAAGTCAGCGAGGCCAAAGAGTTGGATTGGGGTTATGACTCTACTGCATGGTTTCGCACGACGATTACAGTTCCAGACAAAATCGCTGGTGTGTCGACTGCAGGCAGAAAAATTACGTTCAAATGCGGCATTGACGATGATGGCGTAATTTATGTCAACGGCAAAGAATGCCAAAAGTTTCACTGGGACCAAGGCAATATCGTCCTTACCGAAAGCGCTGTTGGCGGTGAGAAGTTTGTAATTGCTATCAAGGGCATAAACACCTTCATTACCGGACGGCTATTGTTTGCAGAGCTAACATACTCAGGTTTTGAAGATGTCGTATCAACAGTGAAAGCTATCGTTGACACTCATCATTCTGTCACGCTGCTTTGCGATGCAATCGGTACAGACGAGTCCGCGCAGTATGCATCTCGCCTTTCTGCTGCGATGGATCAGTTGAATATGGCTGCGCTTGAATCCGATGATAATGCTTTGTTCGAGGCTTCAGCAAAGGAGTGCTTGGATGAAGTTACTAAAATCAATGCAGATTTGAGCAAGCGCTTTACTATCTCCTTAATTGGCCATGCTCACATTGACCTTGCGTGGCTATGGATGTGGTCGGAGACTGTTGACGTTTGCAAAAACACATTTTCCACAGTCTGCAACCTGATGGATCAGTATCCGTTTGTATTTGCCCAAAGCCAGGCTGCCGCCTATGATGAGATGAAGCGCAGCTATCCTGAGATCTATGCTAAGATCAAGGAGCGTGTCAAGCGCGGGCAGTGGGATGTTTCGACTGCCATAATGTGGAGCGAGGGCGATACTAACATGTCCTCGGGCGAGGGCATTTTGCGCTCGATGCTGCTGGCAAATAGATTTATAAAAAGCGAGTTCGGCGTCGACCCAACAGTCGGTTGGCTTCCTGATAACTTCGGCCATGTATGGACTCTTCCGCAGATGTTTTCAAAAAGTGGTGTCAACTCCCTATGCTTTATGCGCTGCGGGATTGGAAAACCAGTGTTTTGGATGGAGTCGCCCGACGGTTCAAGAATACTTGCCTATAACTTTGCCGACTACAATGGCGGCATTGATCCCACTGCCGTTACTGCGGGCGTACGTGATTTTGCAGTACAGACCGGCATACGTGATTTTATGAAACCGTTTGGGGTAGGCGATCACGGCGGTGGCCCTACGAAAGAGATGCTGGATGTTGCCACCGCAATGCAACAGCGCAACGATTGTCCCAATGTGCAATATAGCACTGTGCCCGATTATCTAAATCGATTGGCCAAATCTGCTAGCAAAGCGCCGGTTCATGTAGGTGAGCTTAATCCCGTCTTTGAAGGTTGCTACACTTCGCATGCCGATGCGAAACGCGCCAACCGCGATTGTGAAAACAAGCTTGCTGCGTCTGAAGCATTTTCATCAATTGCTATGAGCTATGGCGTCGATTATCCAAAAGAAGATTTTGAATACTCTTGGAAGAGAACTTGCTTTAACGAGTTTCACGATATTCTTTGCGGCAGCGGCATTCATGGCATCTACGATGACACCAATCGAGATCATTCTGAAGTCGTGAAGCGCACAAGTGCTGCAAAAGAAGTTGCGCTGAGTGCAATCGCGTCGAAAGTGAACACAAAAGGCCCGGGCGTCCCAATAATAGTCTTTAATCCGCTTGCCTGGACTCGCACCGATCCAGTCACCGTGAACTCACCGTTTGCCGGTCAAAATACCAACGTCCGCATTACCGACGCATCCGGCAAAAAGTATCCTGCACGGAGTTTGGGCGACAAACTTTGCTTTACGGCGCGCGATGTTCCGGCAATGGGCTATAAAGTCTTTTGGGCGAACCGAGTTAGTGAGTCAGTTAAAAGCGGAGTTTCGTTTGATGGCTCTGTGATTGCCAACCAGTATTTTAGAGTAAAAATCGATCCTACCCTTGGCGTCATCACTGGAATTTACGATAAGCTAAACGGACGCAGCGTGATGGCTCCGCAGCAGCAGTCGGCTGTTCTTCAAATACTGACTGAGGCACCCGCGGTCATGTCCTCATGGATAATTGGCGGCATCGTCGGAACAAAAGACTTGGTTGGGCAGAGCGAGGTCGTGCGGATCGACGGCGGGCCGGCAAAGGTCTCCGTATCATTCGACCACAGTTATAGCAACTCGCTGTTCACGCAGGAAGTTACACTATACGATGACGTTCCGCGTATCGACATTAAGTTGACGGCGGATTGGCATGAGCCATGGGCCGAAGGAAAGCTCGCGCCGATGCTCAAAGCGGCTTTTTCAGCCAATCTCAATAACCCCAAGGCGACATTCGATATTCCGTTTGGAAGTATCGAGCGTCCACGTAACGGCAGCGAAGTCGTCGCGCAAAAGTGGATCGATATTTCCGATCCAAATTATGGCGTGAGTTTGCTCAACGATTGCAAATATGGCTTCGATGTAAAGGACAACACGATGCGCATATCGCTGTTGCGCTCATCATATTCGCCCGATCCGAACCCGGACGAAGGCGTTCACGAGGTGACATACTCGCTTTATCCACATGCAGGCGATTGGCGTGCAGCCGGAACGGTTAAGAAAGGTTACGAACTAAATGAGCCGCTAGAGGCGCGTGTCGTGACCGCTCATCCCGGGAAGCTGCCTGTGTCAAAGTCCTATGTGTCCGTATTGCAATCGAACATCACCGTGACGGCGCTTAAAAAGGCCGCCGATGATGACAACTACATCATTCGGTTCTACGAATCGCATGGCAAATCGGGACAAGTGACTGTAAAGACCGGCCTACCTGTGAAATTCTATGCCGAAACCGATCCTTTGGAGCGGCAAATCGGCAAAAAATTGCCCATAAAAGACGGCAAGTTTTCCGTCAAGACCGGAAAGCATGAGATCAGAACATATAAGCTATTTGCAAAATAGCTGCTTGAGGGCATACAGAGTTTGCGGGGCGGACGCTGGAGGATGATCGTCCGCCCCTCTGCTTTTTTCGGACGGGGGTTATTGGCTAATTTAATCTTATTTTGATCCGTGCTGCGGAGACTATCCTGAGTCAGTTTTTCGCAGCTTCCGCGCGCGGCCACAGCACGGATCGCTGGGGGAAACCGCAACGAATGCCTGATCCCTATTTGCCGCTTCTCGGCCATCCACCCCAGGCGTTCGCACCTGTTCTATACCCACGTAGCAGCCAGCCGAACCATTAACTCAAGAAATATTATAAAATCAATCTCATCGCACATTTGCGATTGAGCAATCTTCCAACTTTAGCCCCCGTAGCGATTGACCGTTGACCTCATACTCTGCTATACTACAGCCGAGGTTTCTGATCGGAGGGAACAGGATGAAGGTTATCTGTGCGAGAAAGGATCTCAACGAAAGCGTTCAAATTGCCGCCAGAGCTGTAAGCGCTCGAACTTCGTTGCCAATCCTTGGACACTTGCTTATTACTGCAGAAGACGACCAACTTCGCATTGCCGCAACCGACCTTGAGATAGGGTTGGAGTGCGTTGTAGAGGCGAAAGTCCAGGAACCCGGCTCGTTGACCGTGCCCGCTCGTTATATGAGCGAGGTGCTAAATGCGCTGCCGGAGACGGACGTCGTTTTGTCGGTGGACGAGTCGTACGCAGTCAATATCAAGTGCGCGACCTCCGATTTTTCGATATTGGGCCTGCCGCCGGAAGAATTTCCAATGCTGCCGGAAGTGCGTGAAGATGTCAGCTTCACCATCGAACGCGACGCGCTGCGCGAAGGCATCCGAAAGGCGTCATTTGCAATTGGCGTGGATGAGAGCCGCGCGATTCTCACAGGCGTTCTAATGCAGGTCACAGAAAGCGGCCTGAAGCTGGTTTCGACCGACACCCACCGCCTGTGCGTGCTCGATTGCCAACTCGTCGAAAGCAGAGGCGAAGTGAACGCCATCGTGCCGAGCCGAGCAATGAACGAGCTTCCAAGGATCGTGCCCGAGGGTGAGGGAACCGTCTCAGTAGGCATTTCGCAAACCCAAGTCAAGTTCAAGATCGGCGACACAGTGCTCATCAGTCGCCTTATCGAAGGACAGTTCCCCAATTTCGAGAAAGTAATCCCGACCGAGCACAACAAAAA
>JAEWSK010000063.1 GCA_023398345.1 Armatimonadota bacterium
TCACACAAGCTCTCGAAGCCATAGGCAACGAGATCGAACCCAGCGATGAACTTAACTACTTGCTCGATTTTGTTCGCAGCGTGCGCAAGGGTTATGGCGGTCGGCAACTCGAAACGCCCAGGTTTTAGCTGTGAAGCGTTCGATTGCAATATGCGCGGGCGAGTCGTCGGGTGATCTTAACGGGGCCTATCTAGCTTCATCGCTTTCCAAAATCGATCCGAATTTGCAGTTTTGGGGTGCAGGCGGTTCGAAAATGCGTGAAGCCGGAGTCGACATCGCCGTCAATATGGTCGGCGGTGGGACAATTGGCATTGCGGCAAGCCTCGCGTCACTTCCGCAAGTTGCATTGAAGTATATTCGCATGCGTCGGCTGCTGTTGGAGCGACTGCCGGATCTGTTCATCCCCATCGACTTTGGTGCGTTCAACGTTCGTCTTGCGCAAGTTGCCCATCGCAACGGCATCAATGTGGTATATTACTTTCCTCCGTCTTCGTGGCGAAGAAAGCTGAAAAATGCCGCCAAGTTGATCGCGTGTGGAGGCAAAGTGGTGACGCCGTTTCCATGGTCGGCGGAACTGCTGTCGTCCGCCGGTGTTGACGCGAGATTTGTTGGCCATCCGTTGATTGATATTGTGCATCCGTCCGAAGACCGCAGGCAGTTTTTGCGCAGCATAGATCTAAATGAGACTCTCACTACAATTGGGCTGCTGCCCGGCAGCCGAACACATGAGATTAGTGAGCATTTGCCGATTATGCTTTCATGTGCACAGATAATGCACAAGAGTTTGGGGGGGGCGCAGTTTATTATTGGTGCTGCGTGGGGCGCTGACAAAATGCGAAATAGGGTAGCTGAGTTTGCGCGGGCAAAAAGCGATTTTCCTAACATTCGCGTGGTGGAGAAGCGGTCTTACGACTGTATGTCTTCTTCAGACCTCTTGATTACGGCTTCAGGAACAGCTACACTTGAAGCGGCGATTTTGGGCGTTCCGATGGTTATTATATATCGCGGTTCGTCAGTTATGCGCTTTGAGTATGTGTTGCGCAAATCAATTCTTGAAGAGTTTATTGGCATGCCCAATATCGTTGCTAATCGCGGCATCTGCCCGGAATTGATTAGCGACGATGTAACTCCGAGCGCTGTCGCAGATATAGCTTTGAGTATTCTTTGTGATGACGAGCGCTTGATCCGTATGAAATCAGAATTGGGCCAAGTGCGTAATAAGCTTGGGGAACCCGGAGCTGTTGACCGCGCAGCGCGCGCTGTGCTTGAAATGGGGGGGCTGTCATAGATTCGGTAGTATATTATTTATTTAGAAGACGGACATTTCTTCTGCTTACATTCTCATTGGCGCTTCTCATCGTGGCGAGGCCTACAACAAATTCATTTTGGCTTGGATTGCCGCTTGTGGTTATTGGCGAGGCGATACGAGTGTGGTCGGCGGGTTATTTGACCAAACTATCCGGCCTTGTGACTGCCGGGCCGTTTGCGCTGTGTCGCAATCCGCTTTATGTAGGCAGCTTTATCATATGCCTTGGTTATTTGGTTATGTGCCATTGTATTTACGCTTTGGTTGTGGGGATTGTTTTGTTTTGGGTGCTGCATAGTGGCGCGGTGGCATATGAGGAGCGGCTTTTGCGAGATAAGTTTGGCGATGATTTTGACAATTACTGCCGACAAACATCGAGATTTTTTCCGCGCCCCAATAGACTGACCGGATATGGGACATTTGCTGTGAAGCAAGTGATGGCAAACGACGAACATCGTCAGGTTGTGTCGGCTGTGCTTATATCGACTGCATTTGCCGTTATGGCCTACAAGTCGTTTTCTATTGCTGATTGGTTGAGTCGCCTGTTAAAGTAGGCTGTTTGAATCTGAAAGAAGAGAACTTATATTGAACCCAGCAAAAAGACTTTTAAAATATCTATTGGTCTATAAGGGCCGTATTATTCTCGCCATTGTGTCGGGTTTTTTGATGGCTCAGTGCAATGTATTTGCGACCGGCCTCGCGGCATGGTTTGCGGCTCTAAACAGTACCGAACCTATTTCCAGCACACATATTGTGAAGTATGCACTGAAATTCGGGTTACTTGATATTAGTCAATGCAGAGGCATGACGGCGATGATTATAATTGCCTCGACGCTTGTGCTGATTACTATTCCAAAGGGCATACTCACTTACGTCAATTCGTATCTTGTTGCGTCGGTTACAAATCGTGTCGGTGCTGATGTTCGCAGCGTGATGTATGCGCACATACAGACTTTGCCTCTTCGATTTTTCCACAAGAGCAAAACCGGCCATTTAATGTCGCTGATGAGCAATGATGTGAGCCTCATTCAGAACTCAAGCATGATTATCACGCAGGCCATAGATGGCCCGGCAATGGTTGTCAGCGGTCTCATTTGGATGTTTTTATTGAACTGGCAGTTAGCTCTTCTAATTCTTGTGATTTCTCCACTGATGGGTGTCGCAATCGATAGACTATCCAAGCGCATCCGCAGTTTAACTACTACGCAACAGGTCAAGCTTGCCGATGTCAGCGCTGCCATTGAAGAATCCGTTCGTGGAGTGCGCATTATAAAGTCGTTCGGCATGGAATCCCAAGAAGTCAAACGATTTAATCGCGTAAACAATAATAGTCTCATTGCCGCGCTGCGTGCGGCTCGACGCAGTTCAGTGGTCGTGCCGTCGATAGACATTATGGGTTCTATCGCTGTTGCTGTAATTTTGTTTGCTGGCGGTGGAATGGTTGCACATGGATCGATAAGTTTTCCGAACCTGGTGATGTTCGGAATGTTGGCGTTTTATGTGTCAGGAGCTGTCAAGCAATTTGGACGCCTGAATGTGACATATCAACAGACACTTGCCGGTGCAACAAGAATATTTGATTTGCTCGATACAGCGCCGGATATGTATGATGACCCGAACGGGATCGCACTTACTGATGTTAAGGGCATGGTCGAGTTTCGCGACGTGAGCTTTGAGTATGATAAGAATGAACTAGTTCTTGACCATGTCTCATTTACGATCAATTCCGGTGAGGTAGTCGCTATAGTCGGTCCCAGCGGGGCGGGCAAGTCCACAATCGCCGATTTAATCCCAAGATTTTATGACGTCACTGGGGGCGAGATACTTGTCGAGGGGCATGACATTCAAAAAATTAAGATTGCCAGCCTCCGCGAGCAGATCGCTATGGTTCCTCAAGAAACGATTCTTTTTAGCGGAACCATTGCCGAAAATATTGCCTACGGCCATCCGGGGGCAGAAATGAGCGAAATAATAGAAGCGGCTAAGGCTGCAAATGCTCATGAGTTTATCGTTCAGTGTCCAAATGGCTATGAAACAGTGCTCGGCGAGGCGGGAGTTGGCCTGTCCGGTGGGCAAAGACAACGCATATCAATTGCGAGAGCGCTTATCAAGAATCCGAAGATTTTGATTCTCGATGAAGCAACCAGCTCACTCGATGCGGCGTCCGAGGGTGTTGTGCAGGACGCCTTGGATCGACTTATGAAAGGCCGCTCAACGCTGGTAATCGCGCACAGGCTATCGACGGTAAAAAATGCCGATAAGATTTTGGTGATGGATCAGGGCCGCGTGCAAGAGTCGGGCGAATTCGACAAGCTCGTCGAGTCCGGCGGGCTTTTTGCGCAGCTATACAACACTCAGTTCCGTTCGCAGGAGGCGTCTGATGACGGAGCGGAGTCCTCTTAAGGAGCGCGTTAAGCGCGGATTTGTGTTTTGGCTGCTGTGGCTGATCTCGACGGGGATCGCGGCAACGGTGCGCTTTAGGGTCGTCGGCTGGGAGAAATTGACGAAGATACTTTCCGACGGCAAGGGCGGTTTGGTGCTTCCCTGGCACGGGGTTACTATACTTCCTATATATTACTGTCGACACATGGGCTTTTATTCGCTCGTGTCTCTTTCAAATGATGGCGATCTTCAAGACAGACTCCTGCGCAGCCGCGGATTTAAGACAGTCCGTGGATCAAGCGGACGTGGCGGTGCAAGAGCGCTTTTGGAGTTGACACGCAAACTTCAAGAGGGCGGGGTTATGGCACATACGCCCGACGGCCCCAAAGGCCCTCCAAAGAAAGTTCAGCCCGGCACTGTGTATCTTGCAAAGCGATCCGGCTGTCCGGTGCTGCCGGTCGGTATAGCGTGCAAGCCTTGCAAGCACTTGAGGTCGTGGGATTCACACATGATTCCGTATCCGTTTTCACGCGCGGTCATTTTCTTTGGTGATCCGATTTCAATATCAAGTGATGAGGATGACACTGATGCCGCAGCGCGCATTGAGCAAGCGATGAATGACGCTGAACACTGCGCTTGGGAAAAGCTCGGGGTGAGTCCGGCATGATTTTTCTTGCTTACAACTCTCTGTTGCTGATTTTCAGTCCCATCATAGCGCTATACATACTTTGGCGGGTGTTTGTGTCCGGCAAGTCGCGAAATTCATGGCGTCAGCAGCTTGGTGGGGTAGATTTGCCCAATGTGACCGGCAAGCGCAGGATTTGGATACATGCCGTGTCGGTCGGCGAATCTGTTGCAAGCGCGGCTGTTGTGCGTGAACTCAAAAATGCGCTATCAGACGCGGATGTATTGATGTCCACTACTACTGAAAAAGGCCAAGAAATGGCGCTCAAGTCTGTTAAAGATGCCGACGGATTCTTTTACTATCCGTTCGATCTTGCGCCATGCGTGGTGAGGTCGTTGAGTCGTGTTAAGCCGGTAATCTTTGCGAGCACAGACACGGAGATATGGCCCAACTTTCTGCATCTTGCGCACAGACGCGGTGTGAAGACGGCCATGATTAATGGCACGGTGTCAGATAAGACGCTTGATGGCGCGCGAAAAGTCCCATGGCTGTAT
>JAEWSK010000076.1 GCA_023398345.1 Armatimonadota bacterium
TATTCAAGAAAATGGTGTGTGGTTGGTCTACGGAAATCAGACGCGCTCGGAAGTTGAAATACCTACTTTTAGACTGCCCGACGGCTCCTATCAATTCCGCGTTACTGCAGACGGGAATGATTTGGTCGAGGCTATAGTGAGCGGGCCTAACATTGAACCGACAGTGCTCGAATGGGATCCGACATGGGGTGAGTTTAAGCAATGGATCACGCCTTCGCAGACCCCGCAAGTTGGCGACGAGTATACATTTGAGTTGACATACGGCAACGGATACAAAGAAACGCTTACCGATACGGTTGCAAGCTTAGTGCCTGTAGGCCCTACACTAGATGCAACCGTTCAGTCCGACAATACTATTTTATTTAATTGGGATGATGTCAGCGAGCAGGTCCCCGGTGCGTCTTGCTATTGGGTTCTTATCCAAGGCCAAAATGGTTATAACTACGTTTGGTCAAGTGAAGATCTGAGCTTGTCAACAACGAGCATTACAAGTGAAGTGCTTGTAGCAGGCGTAACCTACGGCTATGGTCTGTATCTTTACAACGAATACGGCGATGCTGCTGAATATGGGGGAATGGTCACTATACCGGGTGGAGGCGATGAGCCGCCGCCAGTTCCAGCTTCTTTTTAAAGACGTATGTATTTATAGAGTTTGTGTGCAAATAGCGGGTCGGGCATATTATGCCCGACCCGACGTTTTTTTGTGCTCGCCGCAAAGGCTACTTCTTCTTTTTCTGCTTTCGCATTGGTTTGGGCGAACCGATGTCGAAATCGACGCTCCCGCCCTTCTTGCCGGCGCTTTTTGCGCCCGTCTTGGGCTTTTTGACGTTGCTTTTCTTATTTGCCATGGCCGTAAGCTCCACGAATGCAAGCGTTGATTTGGTTGTACCCGCGAGTTTGCATGCGCAAAACGGACTAGAGGAGTAATCGCGTATTGGAAAGAATATATCGTTACACTTGCACTTTGGGGGTTAATAATGCGAAAAGCATTTATGATTTTATTTTTGATAGTAATTGCTTTGCCGGTGTTTGCTGTCGGCAAAGTCACTATCGACCCAAACACATCTGTTGTCGATAAAGACTCCGATGAACCCCTATCCGACATACGCCTCAATCAGTTAATCACATACAGCGTGTCGAGAAAGGCCGTCTCCGCCATACTCGATGATTTGACAAAATCAACCGGCGTCACTTTTAAAGCTGGATTTAACAGCAAGGACTGGCAAGTGCGCGATCGCAAAATGAGCATATTTGCCAAGGATGCCACGCTAAGTGAAATAATGAACTCAATTGCGCGAGTGATGAAGTTCAAGTGGAACAAATCCGGCGATGAGGACAGATGGACGTATAGGCTGTTTATGGATCGCAAAACTTTGCTCAATGCCGAAGCTATGAGGTCTCGCCAAGAGCAGCAAAAAGAAGAAAAACAAGCCAAGCGTCGCGAGCAGGCAATTGAGGATTACTCCAAACTCAACCAGCTTTCCGGAGCTGATATTGAAAAGCTAAAGACCGAAAACCCGTTTATGTATATGGCCGCACAATCTGGATTGACCGGTTCGCTTGGCGCATTCTTTGCACATACTCCCGAGGCAATGAATGCAATCGCTTCGGGGCAGTGCTTGGATATGAATGGTTTACAGCTTTCGTCTTCGGCGCAGTCCGAGCTTATGCAGTCAATGCGTCAGATGAATGATATGCTGTCAAAGATCAGCAATGGGAAATATAGTTCAACTCTGCCAGATGATTTGGGTGCGGACGCAAGTAAAATCAATATCAGCCTAAATAAAATGAGGCAAAACGTGCCAGGTATGCATTCGTCTTTTATGATGGGAGACGTAATTATTAGCTACAATGACAAATCTTCTCTTGTGCCGATGCTAGACCCTAACAGCGATATTGCAAAGTTGATGGGAAAGGCAATTTTAGAAAGTGATGAGAAAAACAGAAATATTGATGATGTGCTAAAAGAGAACATCGCCGAGTTAACAAACGCAATGACACAGGCAGTAAAAGAAGAATCAGCAGGCGGAGAGCCGCTGATCGAACATGCAGACGACCCTGCGCTTGATGCTAAAATTGTGCTCAAGCCTGAGTCTGTGAAACTGCCGGACATCGAAAAGGCGCTTGCTGAAGAATCAAAGTTTGCGGTTGTCTCCGATTACTTTCCCGACGAGATGCAAATTCCGGCAAATGTGCCAAAAACTGAGACGGCGATCAAAGAAACACTCGACAAAATTGGAGAAGCGTTAACCTACAACTGGGACAAGCGCGGTAGTGTTATCGAGCTTCGCGACCGCAACTGGTTCAAAAAGCGCGCGGCCCAAATTCCCGAAGCGCAACTGGAAGCTTGGCGGCAGGAGTTAATTAAGACCGGCACGCTCGATATCGACAGCCTTGCGCAAATAGCGCAGCTCGATATTGAGCAGACCAGTATGAATGTTTTTCCAGACGAGATTTTGCAAACATGCATGGGCTCATATTTTTCATCAAAGGACATATTGCGCTTTTATGCCACTCTGACCCAGAACCAGCGCGCGGCACTTTTTACCGACGCCGGCCTCGACATCGCCGCGCTTTCGCAAGATCAATCGGCATTAGCTGTCAAGCTCATTCGCGCCAATCATTTTAAAGACTTGAACGAAGAAGCTCCGATTTCAATGATATGCGAGCGCACACAAAATGAAAAGAAGTTCAATTACGCATTTTCTGTAATTGTGGACGGAAACAGAGGCAAACCCGAATGGATTATCGGAACGCCGGCCTATAATCCGCCTGCTCTTAAAGGTGAAAACGTGCCCAAGCCCGCAAACGACGCAAAATCAAAATAATAAAGCTTATTCGCTCTCTTTTTCAGTTGAAGACTTGGCTGCATGTTTTGTAGATGCGAACTGCTGGAATAGTTGGTAAACCTTTAAAGCGGCATTTGCATAACCTGCAATTGCCGGGGCCTGTGGGCAAATCGCCTGCGCAATAGTTGCAGTTACTGTGTCCATTCGGCTTGCTACCTTGCCTGCTGTGTCGTCGGCTTTTGTCATTATCGAGTCCACCTTCTCGCTGACTTTCTCGGCGGTCTCACGTGCCTGTTCGGCAATGGCCTTAGCATCGCTGACAATCGGCTCCACGCGGTTCATTACCTCATCTATTTTTCGGGCTACCATTCGTTTAAATGTGCAGATAATAACGAGAATCCCTACTGCTACGGCGATGATTGATAAAGTAGCGATCAACATGCAAATCGCGATTATTCCAAGTGACGTCTGGGTCGATATGAAGGCAAGTGATAACCCGGTGGACATGGCTGGTACCCTCCAAACATTCAGTGCTGCATTATTCGGCATGCGCGCCCATCATACCTTCTATTACAATCTCCAAAGCATGCGAGTTGCCAAACACACATGCATAAATGTGGAGGGGTGCGCGCGCAAAGAGGCTAAGTAGTCATATGGAGTTGTAAATAAGAAAATGGATTTAACTGTAACTCAATGGATTATCGGTTTTGTGGCGGCGCTATTTGTAGGCATATCAAAGACAGGCATGCCGGGATCCGGAATACTTGTTGTTCCACTTTTGGCGTTTGGCTTCGGGGGGCGATTGTCGGCTGGCGTAATGCTGCCGATGCTGATAATGGGCGATATATTTGCCGTTGTGTGGTATCGACGGCATGCGCAGTGGGATAAGCTCGTCAAGCTGCTTCCATGGGTGTATTTCGGCGTGGCAATAGGCACGGCGGCGCTTGTAATTACTGGCAAGAGCAACAGCGTAAAAGATCCGACGGATACAATTATCGGCATACTCGTAATTGCAATGCTTATTTTGCATTTGCTGCGAAAACATTTAGGAGATCGTCTGCAGCCTACGTCTCCGATAGGGGTCGCCGGAACCGGCGTGGCCGCGGGCTTTGCGACGACCGTGTCAAACGCCGCCGGGCCGGTTATGCAAATGTTTTTAGCTGCTCATAAGCTCTCAAAAGAGGCGTTTATGGGCACTATCGCCTGGTATTTTTTTATAATAAATTTAAGCAAGTTCCCGATCTATATAATACTCAGCCTTATGATGCCGACAAAGCCGCTAGTTACTGCCGACTCGCTTGTTTTTAATCTTGAGATTGCGCCCGCAATTGTCGCCGGGGTGTTTATCGGCAGATGGATACTTACACGAATTTCTCAGAAGTATTTTGAGAGGATTGTAATATTTTTAGCGGCGATGGGCGCGCTTAATTTGATATTCGGCGGAGCATTGGTAGTTAAGCACTAAGTATTTCACTTCGCACTATTGCGCCTTTATCTCAATGGGCATCTTGCGCGCGGTGTCCGTCGGTTGGATCGGTGATGTCTGCGAGATGACTTTTGCCTGCGCGCGCAGACCTATAAGCGAAAGTATCTCAATTTCTGCTATAAGCTGATCGTCTCGATATACGCCATAGCGGTCTCCTATTGATGCAGATGATTTATCCGGCAGGTTGATGAGTATCGTTGCAGGCACGGCGTCAGCGCTTATTGTTGTGGACGCGGGCTGCGGCATTTGTTGGTTGCCATTTTGGCCGGGCATGCATGGATACAGAGCTATTAACCGCGCCACCATCTTTGTAACTGCTGTGTCTGCGGCTTTGCCTATAAGAGTTTCGCGTATGCCTTCCAAATTATAGCCACCTGCGCCTATTCTCCAGTCTGATTTGATTGTGACAGCCAGAGCGGTCTTAACTCCACTCGCGCTGCCGCCGGCAAAAATGGATGATTTAATTACGCCCGTCGTCGGGTCGATGATCTGG
>JAEWSK010000142.1 GCA_023398345.1 Armatimonadota bacterium
CTGCTGCGTTGCGCGCTGTGTTTGCCAGTTCCTCTTCGCTCGAAGCCTCCAAATGCAGCCATTTGATGCAGACTGATGACGAAGGAAGCGCCATTACAACTTTCTTCGTCTGAAATGCAGCCGATGACCACAAACTCTTGATGGCGTGAACAACCGATGCGGCGTCGGAAGAATTACTTTTCTCCTTTGCCGATGATATGACGGCAGATCCGGCAGATCGGATGACCATCTCCGAGCCGCGCTCTGTCATCTCGACAGCCGTTATTGAATGGCTGCCGATGTCAAGCCCGACTCTATTTGAATTGACTCTTGTCTTGTGCTGATCCATAAGCATTACCCGCAAATTACATACGGGCCAATACATAGTATCGGTAGATGCAGCAAGCAAGATTAGTAATGTGTTTGGCGCAACTCGAAGATAGGGTGGGGATTACAAATTATGGGCTAAATAGCAGGATTATGTCGGCTCTAGTTTATCATCCCTTGATTGACGAACGCAAACGAGACGGCGTAGATGCCGATATAGCCGAGTAAAGTGATATTTCCCATAAGGCGGGCGAACGCGGGATTGTGGCGGCGGCGATACCATTCCAACACAAATATATAGACGGCAAGTGTGCTCAATTTTACTGTCACAAACGGCCCAATGCCCAATCGCAGCAGTGCCGCCATTATAGGGTTGACTTCAATTGCCTGATTTGTGGAAATCCAAAATAAAGTCGTCACTAAGTCGATAACGCCTATGGCAAACACGGCCGCATTGACGGGAAGCACGCGAAGTGATTGAAGTTTACTGGCCATGTCACCCTCCGGGCAAGAATAAATTCTACACTCAGGATAGCATGGCCAATCGCTATTTTCTACTGGTATTTCACCCTGATTAGCTTCAGATTTTGGCGCTGGGGGCGATAAAATAGGCGGGGTGGATGATTCTCCCCGCCTGAATGTAGATCAATAAATGATGCCTATTTTGGAGGCAAGTCAGTCTTTGACCTCAATTTGCACCTTGTGCTCCTCAGTTATTTCGGCCTTAGGCATATGGACTTCCAAAATGCCTTTTTCATATGTAGCTTTCACGTCATCCGGCACCACCTCTCTTGGAAGGTCATAACATACCCTAAATGCACCATGGCTCTGCTGCCGAACGTGATAAACTTCGCCGGGGGTTTCTTCCTCTTCTTTGCGTTCGCCGCAAATCGTTATGCTATCATCTGTGACATTGATCTTAATGTCATCTTTATCAAGTCCAGGCAACACTGCCGACATTATCAATTCGTTCTCAGTTTCCCTCAAATCGACTTCAGGCATGACTTCGAAGCGGCCCTCAGGCATCATCATCCGCTTCGCTTGCAAAAGCGGAAGCGGCGATGTGAAGAAATCTCTAAACATCCTTTCCATTTCCCTGAATGTGTTCCAGGGTTCGTACTGCTCCAGTTCTGCCCTTTCTCTTCTTGCCAGAGTTTTTTCGCGTGACATCTGTGTTCACCTCACTCCAGTTTGCTGTGTGTAGATGTTATCCACTTGATATATACCCGCAGTGCTGTAGAGGTGAAACACTAGGCTTTATTGCGTGTAAGCAAAATGACTTGACAGCGCTTGGCTCAAGTTGGCTAGCTTTGCTTGAACACGCCATTTGTGGCGTCGGCGTATTCGGCTTCCAGCATTTTTATTACATTCGCCCAGTTGCTTACTTCTCGATGCGAGGAGTCTACTTCGGCCATTTCGCGGTACAGACCCAGTGCGCGAGCGAGGTGCTCTGCGGCCTCGGAGTCATTGTGTCGCGCATGGCAAAGCGCGGCCCGAAGCCGTTCTACATAGAACTCGCCCAATTTTCCCATGCAAAACGCATCACGGGCAAAACTCGGCAGTTCTTTTTCACCCGACGCGCTGCGCATGCCTTTTTCGCCCGATGAAATTGCCAACTCACAAAGATCTGCAAGTTCTTCGATAAGCTCTTCGGGGCCATAGGCGTTTTCGGGTGTTCCAGATGCGATGTACTCGCCGAGATGAACGACCCTGTCGCCGGTAATTTCCGTCCACCAATTGAGCGCACTAAACTCCGGCACACTATCAAGGTGCAGCATGTCTTCAATTGTGAGCAGGTGCGTGTTGCTATCGCATATAAATGAGCAGTGCTGTGGTTTCCATGCAGTTAACTTATTGCCTGCAAAATAAAGCGACAGCAGTTCCATTATGCGTGAGCCGGCCTCGAAGCCGGACATCACTTTTACGTTGCGTGCCAGCCATTTTGGTTGGCCCTGCCGCGCAAGCTGTTCGACGCTTTTGCCTGCCCATGCGTAATACCAAATCAAATCGCGCTGCCACTGATATTTGAAAAACGCATCGGACGAATGGGGCCACTGTGAAATCGAAAGCGGATGCAGCGACAATCCGCCACAGCCCATCTCTGACAGATTTGCCAACACGCCTTCGACTGTGTCATATGAAAAACTTGTCCACGGCTCGAAGTTGGCGACTGTAAATTCCGCCGCGATATTTTCCGCGCCTGCCGCATCTACCCATGCGGCAAATGCCGGGTCGAAATCGGCATCAACCAAATAGTTGCCGGTATACTTCACAGAGTAATTTATTCGCCTGCCGCCGCGCCGCTTTACGGCATCGGCTATGGGTTTTGGATCGCTAAAATCCGCGCAAATGTAAATTGAAGCATCAGGGCGAGCCGCGTCTATGGCATCGACAATTGCCTGATTTGCCGAACTTAGAAAAACGCCTTTTAACTCAGGATACGACTCAAGCATTTCTCGCGAACTAACGCATGCAAATTCGAGCTTGTCGGCATCGTCCGGAACGCCAATCATAACATAAGGCGCGATTCCGTAATCCAACGCGGTTTCAAATATCCATTTATACATATTGCGATAATCTATCGGAGTATTGGCTGTTGGTTGTCCATCGGCAAATATTACCGAATCAAATCCGCAACTGTGCATTGCGCGCAGCATCTTTTGCCAGACGCTCTTATCGAAGAAGTGCTTTTTGTCGGGGTGTTGGTTCCATGTCCAAAATGCTCGAAGCATGCGTAGTCCTCAATCGTAAATTTTTATAGGCAGGCGCTAAAGGCGCGTCTGCTCAATATACCGTCTGGGTACCGACAATGTCAATGCCTGTGGCTAATACGGGAGATGATTTGGAGCTTTGCCCCAATCCCCACCAGAGACTCTGTCTGGTGACTCTGCCAGGAAACTGTGTTTCCTTGACCTTCAAATTCTTAAAATTCAGCCCCCATATGGGGGCTGAATTTTAAGCGTATGGGGTCTGGGGACTGCGTCCCCAGCGGGGTTAAGGGGCCGCGCCCCTTATGGGAGTCTGAGGGTAAAAACCCTCAGTTCATCTTTTCCTAATGCGACATACACTAGTTACTGGAAGGAACAACGGGTTAGTCGCACGAAGCAAGTGGATAAGAATGGATACGGAGGCTGTTATGAAGATCATTTGCCGGTCGGATCACCCGACCATTAAATATGCCGCTTACGAGCTGGGCCAATACTTAAAGCGCATCACTGGAGATTCTATTGAACCGGGGTGTGCTTGCGGCTGCGACTTTGGCATTGAGCTGGGCCTGATGAACGAACTTGGTATTGCTGCACCGAATGTAGCTGATCCGACTCTCGATGATGCAATTTTTATAGATATAACCGATGGTGTCGGTGTCATCGCCGGGATCAACCCACGCAGCGTGCTGCTCGCAGTATACCGATATTTGACACAACTCGGCTGTCGGTGGGTTCGACCAGGTGATGATGGTGAGTATCTGCCCAAACTCGACAAGTTGCCCTCGGTAAAAATCAGCGAAACGCCGTCGTACCGCCATCGAGGGATTTGCATAGAAGGCGCGGTGAGCGTGCAGCACGTAATTGATATTGTAGATTGGATGCCCAAGCTGGGATTTAATGGCTACTTTATCCAGTTTCGTGAGGCGCATACGTTTTTTGATCGATGGTATTCGCACGACGGCAACCCAGGGCTTGGCGGTGAGCATATCACGGTCGAGCAGGCCAAGGAGTTCACTGAGCAAATTGTGTCTGAGATTAAAAAGCGCGACTTGCTTTATCACGGTGTGGGGCATGGTTGGACATGTGAGCCGTTCGGCATCGGCGGACTTGGCTGGGAGAAGAATGAGACAGAGCCGCCGGTGGAGATTAAGCAGTATTTGGCCGAAGTTAACGGCGAGCGCAAGCTCTGGAATGGAGTTGCCCTCAATACTAATTTATGTTATGGCAACCCAAAGGTGCGCGAACTTGTAACAGACGAGATCGTGAACTACTCCGAAAAGCACCCTGAGATCGACATAATGCACTTTTGGCTGGCTGACGGCTCCAACAACCACTGCGAGTGTGAACTCTGCCGCGATACGCGACCGGCTGATTTTTATGTAAAAATGCTCAATGAGCTTGACGAAAAGCTTACTGCCAAGCAACTTACAACGCACATTGTCTTTTTAACTTACGTCGATCTGCTTTGGCCGCCGGAGCGCGAAAAAATCGCAAATCAAGATCGGTTCATGCTCATGTTTGCGCCGATAAGGCGCACTTATTCCGAACCGTTTGCAACCGATGTGGCTATTCCCGAAGCGCCGCCGTTCGAGCGCAACAAGCTGAAGTTTCCCCACAGCGTCGCCGAGAACCTCAGCTTCTTGCGCGCATGGCAAAAAGATTTCAATGGCGATAGCTTCGACTTCGATTACCACATGATGTGGGATCATCTTAAGGACCCGGGCTATATTCCCGTCTCAAAGATTCTATCAAAGGACATTCGCGGACTGCGTGATATCGGCATCGACGGCTATGTAAGTTGCCAGTTGCAGCGCTCATTCTTTCCAACCGGGCTGCCGATGGTCGTTATGGGCCGCACTCTTTGGGATAGAGATATATCTTACGATAGCGTTGCCGACGACTATTTTGCGTCCGCATTCGGTTGTGATGGGATGCTTGCTAAGAACTACCTTGAGTCGATTTCATATCTTTTCGATCCGCCGTATATTCGAGGCGAGACACCCAAAGTCTGCTCGAAAAACGGCGATAATTTAGCGAAAGTTGCCGATGTTGTCGATGCGTTTATGCCGACTATAGAGCGCAATATTCAAAGTGACAATGCCTGTTGGGCAAAATCATGGTTTTACCTAAAGCACTCTGCAAATATTTGCAAATTGCTGGCCGCGGCGCTCGAAGAGATCGCTCGCGACAACAAAGACGCCGCAAAGGAGCTTTGGGAGCAGACCGCAGAATATGTTCGGAAAAATGAGCCGTTGCTGCACCCGGTGCTCGATGCGATGTTTTTCATAAACACGCTGAAGCGCTTCTTCGACTGATCGGCATATTGCCAGCATATTATTAATTGATTAAGTTGCATCAAAAGGGGTCGTCTTCACTTGACGGCCCCGCTTGTTTCTCATAACATAGTTTTAATGCGAAGAACAAAGATAGTCTGCACAATTGGACCGGCGACCAGTTCGCCGGCAATACTTGAGAAGATGATAAAGGCCGGCATGGATGTCGCCAGGCTCAACTTCTCGCACGGCACTTATGACGAGCATCTGGAACGGATCCGGCTTATACGCTCGCTGTCGACTAAACTCGGCCGGACGATCGGTATTTTACAAGATCTGTCCGGGCCAAAAATTCGTATAGGAAAGATTGCACCGTCTCCTGTCCGTGTCGAATCCGGCGCGCAGTTTACGTTTACTACTCGCGATGTTGATGGTGACGCGACTCAAGTGACGCTGCCGTTTCCAAAATTGCCGGCTCAACTCAAGCGCGGGCAGTTGATATACGTGGATGA
>JAEWSK010000195.1 GCA_023398345.1 Armatimonadota bacterium
TCGATGTAGTGGGGAAGATTTAACTATGGTAGTGCGAGATGTGCGAGGAGCTTGCGGCGGTCTGGGCGCTCGCTTTCCGGGGCTTTTGACGATCAGCATGGACAAGCTCGACGCCGACCAGAAATCGATGCTGCTGGACGCTCGCATAGTCAGCTTCGAGCAGACCGACGACAAGCCGGGTGCGGCAGTCATAGTAGAGCCAAGTGCTGTTTTGTCCATAATGATTAATGAAGAGGATCATATAAGGATTCAAGTTTTGCGCTCCGGCCTTGTTCCTTGTGAAGCATGGGAACTTGCCGATTGGGTCGATGATGTATTGGCGGAGTCGCTGGATTATGGTTATTCGGAGAGATATGGCTATCTGACCGCCAATGTTTCAAATGTAGGAACAGGCTTGAGAGTCAGTGCATTGATGCATTTGGCGGGTTTGGCAATGACGAGCCGATTGACTTCGCAGTTGCGGGCCGCCTATGACCTTGGTGTCTCGATTCGAGGACTGTTTGGTGAGGGCAGTCGGTCGGTTGGCGATCTATATCAGGTGTCAAATGAGGTAACTCTGGGTCTTTGCGAAAGAGAAATTGTGCAAAGAGTGGCGTCGGTTGCGCAATATCTTTTGGAACAAGAGCGCTTGGCGCGGAAGGAACTATTGAGCGATCAGGGGAATCGTTTGATAGAGACATCGCGCAAATCGTTAGCTGTATTAAAGGGAAGCAGGTCTATAACGCCGGAAAAGGCGATAACATTTATGTCGGCGCTCCGACTGGCAGCAGCATTGGGTTTGGCAAGCAATTGCCCGATAAGCAAGTTTAACGAAATGCTTGTCGAAATGAGGGTAGGGGCCGCCGACGGTATACGAGCGGGCTTGGAGCGCGCGGAAGTGTTGAGAAATGCTCTAGCTGATGTTGATATTACAGGCTAGCTCGGGTATATTATGGTGAACAAGATCGGCGTATGGGCCGTCAAATAATAAGTTAGTGTGTTATTTTATTCCACCAGTGAAGGGGGGAAATAAGCATGTGGCAGAGGTTTACGGAACGAGCGCGAAGAGTCGTGTTTTTCGCGCAAGAAGAGGCCGGCAGGCTAGGTGAGAACTATGTTTCCACTGAGCATTTGCTGTTGGGTCTAGTGCGCGAAAACGACAGCGTCGCGGCGCGGATTCTTGACCGTATGGGCGTCAGCTTGGGCAGAATTCGCTCTGAGATTGAACGTCAAGTGACGCGCGGCGATGGCCGACTCGGTAACGAGATGCAGCTTACGCCAAGGGCCAAGCGTGTCATCGATCTTGCCTACGACGAAGCGCGCAATTTAAATAACAACTATATCGGCACGGAGCATCTTCTGCTGGGTCTGATTCGAGAAGGAGAGGGTCTTGCAGGACGTGTGCTTCAAAAGCTCGGTGTTGACCTCGAACGCACGCGCAGAGAGGTAATGAGCCTGCAGGATGGTGAAACAACCGCCCCGCAGACATCTGCTCGTCAGCGCTCCAAGACCCCCACACTCGACGAATTTGGCAGAGATTATACCGAGCTTGCTCGACAAGATAAGCTCGACCCATGCATCGGTCGCGAAAATGAGATCGAGCGTGTAATGCAAATTCTCTCTCGCCGCACAAAAAATAACCCTTGTCTGATCGGTGAACCGGGCGTCGGCAAGACGGCAATAGCCGAAGGGTTGGCACAGCGCATAATATCCGGTGATACTCCGGATATGCTCAAGGATAAGCGCATCGTTGCACTGGATTTGGCGGGACTCGTTGCAGGCACCAAATACCGCGGTGAGTTTGAAGAGAGAATGAAGCGGGTCATGGAAGAGGTGCGCAAGGCCGCCGGTGAAGTGATTCTATTTATTGATGAACTTCATACCCTCGTGGGCGCTGGTGCGGCCGAAGGTGCAATCGACGCTTCAAATATACTCAAACCCGCGCTTGCGCGAGGCGAACTGCAGTGCATCGGCGCGACTACGATGGACGAATTTAGAAAATACATCGAGCGCGACGCGGCGCTGGAGCGCAGGTTCCAGCCCGTCCAAGTCCGCCAGCCTTCCACCGAGGAGACAATTGAAATACTCAAGGGGCTGCGTGAACGATACGAAAAGCACCACAGCGTCACTATTGAGGACGTCGCATTAGTATCTGCTGCGCAGCTTTCGGATAGGTACATAACCGACAGGTCTCTTCCCGACAAGGCAATCGACTTGATTGACGAAGCCGCGTCGAGGGTTCGCTTGAAACTTGCAATGCCTCCTGCCGATCTAAGAACAGCAAAACAGGAGTTGGGCAGAGTCCAAGCTGAGCTTAACACGATACCCAGCGGGTCGAACTATGATCTAGCTGCCGAGCTGCGTGCAAAGGAGCAGCAGTTGACCGAAAAGCTCACTGAGCTTGAACGCAACTGGCAGGAAGATCGAGATAATGAGCCGCGCGTGGTCGGCGAGGACGAAATCGCCCACATAGTCTATTCATGGACTGGCATTCCGGTCTCGCGCCTTGTCGAAGGTGAGTCCGCGAAACTGCTTCAGATGGAAGACGTCTTGCATGGCCGCATAATAGGTCAGCATGAGGCGATTGTTGCAATTTCCAAAGCTGTTCGCCGAGCGCGATCCGGAATGAAAGATCCCAAGCGGCCAATGGGCAGCTTTATCTTCCTCGGTCCGACCGGCGTAGGTAAGACCGAGCTTGCCAGGGCGCTTGCTGCATTCTTGTTCGAGACTGAAGATGCGCTAATCCGTATCGATATGTCCGAGTATATGGAGCGCTTTGCGGTTTCAAGACTTGTTGGAGCACCCCCCGGTTATGTCGGTTACGATGAGGGTGGGCAGCTTACCGAGGCAATTCGCAGACGACCGTATTCGGTAATACTTCTCGATGAAATCGAGAAGGCGCATCCTGATGTGTTTAACATTCTTCTCCAAGTAATGGAAGACGGTCGCCTTACCGATTCGCAAGGCCGCATTGTTGATTTTAAGAACGCGGTCATTATTATGACATCCAATATCGGTGCTCAGGCGATCCAGAGCGGTACAGGCATCGGCTTCCATGGCATAGAGGAAGAGCAGGCCGATAAAAACTACGAGTCTATGAAAAACCGCATCATGGAAGAGATGAAGCGAATGTTTAGACCGGAGTTTATTAACAGGGTCGATGAAACAATCGTGTTCCATCAGCTCACTCGCAAGGAGATTCTGCAGATAGTCGACCTGATGCTGGATCGTGTGCGCCAGCAAGTTTCCAGCCAAGGCATGGAACTGGAAGTCACCCAGGCCGTCAAGGAGCAATTGGCAAGTGAGGGCTTTGACCCGCAGTTTGGCGCGAGGCCGTTGAGACGGGCCGTGCAGCGGCTGATTGAAGACCCACTAGCCGAAGATGTGCTCTTGGGCCGCTTCAGCGTCGGTGACACTATCCGCGCTGAGATTGAGGACGGCAAGGTATTCTTTACAAAATCAACAGACTTAAGTCCGCTGTCTGTTGAGTCGCAGTCGACCTGACGCATTTTGCGTTGTGACAATTAGGTTCAAGACCGAATAATCAGTGCGCCTCGTGTCAAAATGACCGGGGCGCGCTTCTTATATGAGCTCAATGTCAACTTTGAGTCATACAAGTTGTAAACAAAAAAAGTTATTCTTATGTATATCACCATAACGTGCGACCGATTGTTGTCCGAAAATCCATATTGCTGGTAATGAAGTTGCTGGGCTATCCGTTGGAGTTTTTGCTGTCAATAACTGGCACAGTTGATGCGGATAGTTCGGAGTAGTAGGAGTAAAGGGTTGGCGGTTCAGGCTGGGTTTGCAAATGCGAATCCATATTCCATGTCGCTAATCGAGAGAATACGCCTCTCGAAGGGAACGCAGTGGCGGCGGCTGCTGATTTGGGGCACGTTTGTTGTTTGTTTGTCGTTTGTCGCCGGGTTGGCCGCACAGCATTATGTCCCAGGCCGGACTGCGCACGCGGCATTATTGGCGATTGCCGCGTGTACTAGCTTCGGGGCGTGTGCCTATTGCTTTTTCGACTTTGTCCTTGGAAGAAAGCTCTACCTTCTGTTCTTTGCATCTGCGTTTTCTGCTTTGTGTGCCGGAACAATCTTGCAAGCAGTGGTGGATTTTTACGGGCATACTTCCACAGCGCATAACTGGGTTGAGTTGTCGGCACGACTTTTTGCGACACTGCTTTTTGCTTGTGGAGCGCGCACCGATGCTCGATTTCACGCAGCAAATCGCTTTCAATCCGCTGTCCAAATAGCGCTTGCGTTTGTTTTTGCTATTGCATTTCCTTTGGCGGCAGCGATATGTGTAAAGAATTTCAATTTTCTGGCCAAT
>JAEWSK010000205.1 GCA_023398345.1 Armatimonadota bacterium
TCAATTTTAATTTTTTCAATATCGGCAGCGCTCGAGCGCCGTTCGGCGACAATCGACTTGTCAAACTCGGAGTCAAGTAATGCAATTTGTTCTTTGTGTGAAGACTGCCGCGCTTTGGCAATTTCGAGGCGTCGGGCGTCATCTCCAGCCGCGTCCTGGGCGGCCTCAAGGGCATTTATTGCTTTGCGTTTTGACTCGATGGACTCGACGATACGCTTAATTGCATTGTCGATTTTAATAGGGCCACTGTTACCAAAAGTGTATTTCACTGATTCGAGTGCACTTATCGCACTCTCGGCGCATGCATCTTTGTCCGATCCTTCTATCAGCGATGAAAGCCGGGCTTGAATGCCATCGCAAGGGCCAAGCGAAGGCGAGTCCTTACCGCATACAAAGGCAATGCGCCGAAAATCATCTAGCGGCAGATGCAGGATATGCGCGGCTAAATCTTTATCATATCGCTCTTTTATATCTTTTCCGGTGTCCCTGTCGCGGACGACAAATGTATCGCGCGCAAAGTCGCGTTCGATACGAATGCGCTTTTGCTCAACTAAAATATCCATTTCGACTGCGTATGTGTCGCATTTCCACGGCATGTACGCATCAATGGGTATTATCTTGTCTTTTGCGCGGCGCTTATTTGGAAATCCACACAGAGCCGCGAATATGGCAGACGCAAGCGTGGATTTGCCCGACTCGTTGTCGGCGACAATCAGCGCGGCGCGGTCGGGTGGAAATTCAAAGCGCTTATCGACCAGACAACCAAATCCGCGTATGTAAATCGACTCAATCCACATCGCGTGGCTCCAATCGCCTGCCGTCAAGCGCGAACATGCCGTAATACATCGCATCGCGCAAAGTGCGGCGCTCGTCTTCATTTAATGCGGCATTTTGCTCTTCGAGCATTTTTTCAACAAATACGGATCGGATTGGCGACGCATCCGACCGGCGCAAAATCGCCTCAAAATCGTAGTCCGGCTCCACACTGGACATGTTCAGACGCGCAGTGAAATACGGCTGACGTGACTCCCATGCGTCCGGGTCGACTTCCATTCCAACAGGCAAAACGCCGCGCACAAACACATTGACAGCATCCTGCTTGCGCGCCTGCGTCAGCAAAGACTCATCGATTTTTGCAAAAAGCTCGTCGCAGTTGCGCACGCCGGTCGCATCCACATCCAATCTTACTATTCGTCTCTGTGCGACCTCGACTTTTTCTAAATGCACTCGGTATTGCGGGTCAATTTCACCCACTAAAGCGCACTTTTCACCCGTCTCGTCGAGCCCTCTGCCTTGAATGCAGCCCGAATACGCCGCGCGGATACTATCGCCATCTGATATTGCCGCATACGAATGATAATGGCCTATGGCGGAGTAGGTGAAGTTTTGGGATAACAACTCCGCATCTGAAAACGGGATAACCGTCTCTTTATCCGAAGGCCTATAGCTGTCGCGCGAGCCGTGAAAGAGCAATATTTTGATGCTTGAGTCTGATGCGGCAATTGGAGAGCCGAGACGTCGATCGGTAATGCCGCGGTGAGCGTGGGCAATGCCGGTAACTGAACAATTCAGCTCGGCAAGATTGACAGTCTTAAACTCAGGCGCAGTGAATATGTGGACATTTGCGGGCCAGTTGCCGCTGCTATACGGGCTGCGAGGCATTAAGCTGTCGTGGTTGCCCGGAGCAATAAAGGCGGGAATCGGCGCAATTTGCGCCAAAGTTTTTATTATAAATTCGGACGTGTCGGGATCGGCAGTTTCGTAGTCGAATATATCTCCAGGCAGCAATAAAATATCGGCTTTGCGATCAACAGCGAGAGCACATGCGCGCGTAAACGCTGCGCGAAGATCGTTTGCCATTGCACAAGGGCCGATATGCGTATCTGCAAACTGAACGAATCTCATCTGCTATTTGGCACCAAAAAAGCTGCGGGAGCAATAAAAAAACTGCCGCAGCCGATAATTTAAAAAAAACTTCCTACCGCGCCTACGGAGTTAGCTGTCGGGCTAGGACAGGAAGCAGCCCCTCCATTGCTGGATTCGCCCCTTTGTTTGTCGGTTCCTCCGTTCTTTTTGGCCAGAAAAAGACTCGGCGCTTGGTTGTTTATTCGATTTTATATTTAATTATAGAAACGGTGAGGCATTAAACCTCGCCTGCATTTTATACCCGCTAAGCTACCCTGTCAATAGGTATGACAAAACTATTTTACATCTCGGACATTTACTTAGCTATCGCAAGGAAGAGGACTCTGCGCAAGCGCTCAATTAAAATAGCGAGATTTTGGGTTCCTTTTTTGCCACAACTACCTGGCGACGGGCAAGGTCAATGTCTGAAATCAATAGCGCCTTGCCGCCATCGTAAGTCTCACCTGCTTGACGGAGTATATAGGCCGGGTGCAGCGCAGCTACTGCGTAGCGAGCATATTTTGTCGGATAGACGATGCCGCGCTCTTGAGTCATTCGGAAATCTTTCTTTATAATGAACTTCGCCGCCGGCGCTCCAAGGCACAGTATCACAAGCGGCTTAATAATTGCGATCTGCTGCTCCAGCCACGGCGTACATGCGGATATTTCTTCTGTTGCAGGAGGCCGATTTCGAGTGCGATTATTTTCCCTTATACATGCGCGGCACTTTAGCACATTGCATATCCACACATGATTTCGCGATATTTTGCATGCCGCCAAGGCCTCATCGAGCAATGCGCCTGCCCTGCCGACAAACGGCCTACCGGTCGCATCCTCGTTTGCACCGGGGCCCTCACCGACTATCATCAGCGGGCTTTCCGGATTGCCTTCTCCAAACACGACGTTTGTGCGCGTGTCGGAAAGCTCGCAGCGCGTGCATGCGAAGCAGCGCTCACGTAATTGATTTATTTGTTCTATAATTTCACTCATGGCATTTGGTCATATATAGATTTTAGTTTGTCGTATGTCGTTTCAAGCGCCTCTGGAATCACTTTTACGTCGGCAAAGACCGGCATGAAGTTGGTGTCGCCATTCCAGCGTGGAACAATGTGCAAATGCACATGGTCTGCAATACCTGCCCCAGCAGCGGTTCCTTGGTTCACACCAACGTTTATTCCGTCGGGCCTAAACGCCTCTTTTAGAACACAAATGCTCTTTTTGACAAGCTGCATAAGCTCCAGGCTTTGCTCATCGTTCAATTCCGTAAGGTCGGATATGTGGCAATAAGGCACAACGAGCAGGTGGCCGTTGGAGTATGGAAACGCATTCATAATAACAAACGCGTGCTCGCCGCGATATAATATGCGGTTCTTTCGATCGTCATCTTGCGAGGGAAATACGCAAAAAATGCAGCCCTCGGTCTTTTCGCCCGCAATATATTCGAGTCTCCACGGCGCCCAAAGTCGCTCCATAAAATAGCCTCCAGCCTGAAAGTAGTCTACTCGAAGTGCGGCCCGCTCGTCAATGTATATAATGAAGTGGCATGTCAAAAATACTTGGGCAGAGCGCCGACTTCGTGAACTCTTGCACAAGCTTTATA
>JAEWSK010000209.1 GCA_023398345.1 Armatimonadota bacterium
CACTCGCCAGTTTCGAGATTGAGCATATGAGGCGAGCCGTCGCACCTGATGGATATTCGCACCTCGCGCTCCTCATCGGCATAGTTTGCAAGCAGAAATATATCGAGATTTTCCGCAGTTCGATGGGTGCATGTTATATCAGCGCACTCAGTGTTACCGCGACAAATGGATATATTTCGTTTAATCGACTCTCGCAGCGCAAGCTTTAGAGCAGGCAGCAAGTCATCTGGTTTATTGATATTGAGAATTCGAGCGCGTTCGCTTGGATCAAACGCAGATGCGAATGCCTCTCGCAGTTCGGCGTGCCTGTTACCACTTGAGTCTTCTGCGGGCAGCGACGAAGTTGCGATTAGTTTTCCGCCATCTTCGGCAAAAGTTTTAATTTTGTCCGCTGTTTTCCATTCGACAGATGCCAATGGCGGCAAAATCAACAATTCGTAACTTTCTCCAGCGAGCACCAGCCGCCCATCCTCGATAGTCGCGCATGCAAGAGACTGCTCGTCAATAATATCGAAGTCGACATGTTCACTAAGCAGGTATTCGCAGTAGGCTTGCAGCCATTCGATCAGTTTTTTGTCGTGTGCGTTCGTTGTGGTGCTGGGGTGCAAAACCGCTGCCTGGGGCATATGTTTTCCCTGCGACATGACGTAGCTGAGTCTCGCGGCATAGTCGGCAAAGTGTTTGTAGTTGCCCCAGTAGGTCGATTGGTAAAACTGTGAGCGCGGTTGGTTTGCTTCCAGCCCCGATATGCTATAGTAAAAGGCATCCGGGCAGAAAAAATTCACGCCCAAACACGCTAGCCTGTCAACATCGCGTTTCATTTCTTCAATGGAATACGACCATTCTTCGGCTAATGGCGATCTTGCCAGCGCGCGAATTCGGCCTTCGGCATGGACAATAGATGTGCGAAGTTTTGTATCGAGCAATGTGGGCAGGCTGGTCGATTGCGCGTGTTCGTCGTATTGGTAGACACGCAGCCCAAGTCGCTCGGCGGCCTCATATGCGTGTTGAGTCAGGCGGAGCAATTTTTCGCCTGAGTCTTTTACGAGTCCATCGAACCGACCATTTAATATGAACCCGCCCAGCCCCTTTTCATGCATCTCTCGCACTTGGCGGTCGATTTCGGACTTGCATGGTACATCGATCCATGTCCAGAATGGTGCGAGTCGATATTGCAAGGGTGGATTTGCGAACTGATCCAGCATATTTTTACTCTTCAACAGCGCTATCCTATATCTTCCATATTGGCAGGAATACATCCCAAAGTGCAGTAAGAAATTATTGTGAGAAACTGCATCATAGCAATACTGGTCGGCTTTGCGCTTTTTGCGCAGGGATGCTCGGAGTTCGAGCCGCGACACGGCACAAAAGTGACATTTGTCTTTGACGCCGGCAAACCTGTCAAACGCGACCAACTCGCCTCTGTATCAAAGTATTTTATATCGAGAGGCCGCATGTTACTTGGTGTAAATGCGCCAAGAGTTGCCGACTATTCAAAAAACTCGATCGTGCTGCTTTTGCCCGGCAAAAAGGTGTCAAAATCCGACGCGCAAAAGCTAGTGCAACCGTACAGCATCGAGCTTTATCATCTTGTTAATGTTGCCACCGAAAGCAACCCGAATCGCCCGTGGAAAATTAAAGTTCCATCAACGCCTACCGGCCCATATCTGTTTGTCGGAAAAGGCGCCAGGCTAATCGATAGTCATAAAGATTCAGCCGACGTGCGTAACGAAGTGTTGGGCATTTCCAAGCCGGTTCTAACTGGAATTGATATTTTGCCTAATGCCTCAATTAGACAGATAAGAGACGGGTGGGCGGTGCAAGTGCAGTTTAACAAAGACGGCGAAAAAACGTTTTCCGATTTCACCAAGGCAAATGAGGGAGAGTATTTGGCGGTATTTTACAATGGCCGTTTGGTATGTGCGCCGATTATAAAGGGAGCGATACTTGGTGGCAAGGCGCTTATTACGGGATTTGCAAAGCAAAAACAAGCAGATGCTTTAGTTTCAGAATTAAATGCCGGTCGGATATCGACTAGTGCAAAAATAAAGAGCGTGACTTACTATTAGTTATGTAAAATCAGCAATCCCAGTTTTTTTCTAGGATTGCTGATTGTTTATTTTTGCGCGCTTAATATCCGTCGACTATATCTATTTAGTTTTTTGTTTGCTCTTTGATTGCGATTGCTTTTTTAATTCTTCTTCAGTGAGAGGAGTATACGGCTTGTCGGGGCTTCCCACTACAGCTCGCGCCAGTTCATCAATTGTGTTTGCGTCTATTTTGCCATCGTGAATTAGCGTTACATAACGAAGAGTTACTGTTTTACCTTTTTGAATGGTCATCGACGACTCGTTGTTTGCGTCGTCGGTAAATGCCTTGCCTCCGAACGGGTTGGCGGCGAGAAGTCCATTGTCACGAGCATCCCAATAAGTCGGATAACCGAAGTTCGTGTGCGCATCGAACATTGTCACTCCCACGGTTTTCGTGTCTATCTTTCCGGTGTAATCGACCCACTTTGCTCGCTTGGCCCAGGCATTTAAGTCCTTGTCGCCTTCTGAGCTGAGTATGTGGCCTGTGCCATCCTTTAGCGCGAGGCTCGGAGCCATTCTTATTGCCGCAAAGCCTTCTTTTGAGTCGCCGAACGCAACCGGGCCTTCAGATGCGGTGATTTTGATTACCGACACAATCAGCATGCCATAATCGCACGAGTAAAATGCCGTGTAGCGCTCGTCTTTGCACAGTTTTTTTTCGTTGGGCTTTATCCAGTCATTTTGCGTGTGTATTGACCAGTAAGGGCTGACGGTTATAGGCTGAAAGTCGATGCTTGTTTGCACTATTTTGCCGGTGTTATCTGACTCAGTCCAAAAGTCGACGCCGTTCACATCTCCGAA
>JAEWSK010000258.1 GCA_023398345.1 Armatimonadota bacterium
CGCAATCTCATCGGTCGGCTCGCCCTTTTCGGCAAACTTCGGCGTCTGCAGCGTCGAAGTTGCAAACGAGGCATTGCCTCTACCGCCCGCTCCGCCCTTTGCCGCAATGTATTGCTGACCGTCTTGCGTAAGATCGGCAAGCACTCGTTCGCGCTCGGCGTCAATCACCAACGTCCCAACCGGAACTCTAAGGGTCAAATCATCGCCGTTCTTGCCGTGTCTATCGTTAGGCCCACCGTCACCACCGCGAGTAGCTTTATAATGCTTGCTGTAGCGCAGGTCAACAAGTGTGTTCAGGCTAAATGTGGCCTCGATAATGACGTTTCCGCCACGACCGCCGTTGCCGCCAGACGGCCCACCGTGTGGCATATACTTCTCCCGCCTAAATGCAACAAGGCCGTTGCCGCCATCGCCCGCTTTTACGTTTATCTCAACCTGGTCTACAAATTGCATAAATACCTATGTGTATTGAATTTCGTCTAGCTCAATTCGGCTCGACAACCGATCCCATAAACAACATCTCGCCGGTAAAATTATCTCGAATTGCAAAGAAGAACGGGCGGTCGACAGTCATATCCACAATCTTTCGCGGTAGTGGCATCGCGGTCGCTCTCATTCCAACTGAAGTTACAGCCGCGGCCTCTGTGCCCTTCTCGTTCACTTCGATAAATGTCTTATGCAAAACTTCGCCGATATAGACGTTCGGAGTCGGCGGGATTTTGCACATGCCCTTAAAATTGGCCCGGCCCGGACTGAATGCCACAGCCATTCCCATAGCCGACAGCGCTTTATTCGCCGTCACTTCATACTCCAATTTGAACTTCGGCAGCGCCAGATTGACCTCGACAGGCCGAGTGCGAATCTGTCGCATATACCCTGCCCAACTATCTGGAGTAAGCTCTTTATAAAACGCCGACGGGCTCGTGCCTTTCTTCGGCAAAATGACATACATGCTGATGCGGCCTTTACCGTAGCCGAGGTTTATGAGTTGGAAGTTATCTTTTTCTAAATACTCATATTCCCCGACACGATGCATCATCGACACGATCTTTTTCTTCCCGCCGATAAGCTCGAACTTGCCGTCTTTTGTGAGCTTCTCATCAAATGGCGACGACCAGAGGCCCTTGAAATAAACAGCATTGACGAGATAGAGTATCGCGTCCCTACTGGTCTGCTTAATAATTTTATCGATCTTGCCTCGCGTCTTCTGCTTTACCCAACCGTTGATTGCATCTGCAGCAGCAGGGCTGTCAAAATCGAGTGTCGTCACCTTTGCTTGATAGTAACTATTGTTGCGCTGCAAGAAATCCGGCTTGAACTTAACTTCCTTGCGCGCCCACAGCGAGTTCGCAATGGAAATGTCTATGCCCTCACCGGGCTTTTGCAGGTTTTGCATAAGCGTCTTGTTGGACGTATTGACCTGCTCCAAGCTGAGGCCGGTGTAGCCGAGTGTCTTTGCCATCGCGTCGCTTGTCGAGCCAAGTGCACCGTTATAGGTCATCGAGAGCGCCAGTGACACACTTGCCGGTGAGATTACAACGCTGCGCTTTGCGCCACTCTCGTCTACAAGACGACTAAACAGTCCAAAGCCAAAGCTCGTATTGGCATTTGCGATTCTTGCATCGTCGCGCTTCTCGGCAGGCTGCGCACCACATGCAGTTACAGCCAGCATCGCCACCAATCCCAGAACCAGCGTTTTCATCGCTTCACTCCTCCAAAGATTGATAACCTACGACTGCAAACAAAAAGGGAAGACGAATCTTAGGCGATCCATCTTCCCTGCCAATGGAATATGTGACCGCGGGCTACGATGCGGTCGCCGGGTACACACTGACCCGTCGCTTGCCGCCCGCTGATTCAAATTTGACCAATCCATCGATCTTTGCAAAAAGGGTATCATCTTTACCCCTGCCGACATTGACGCCCGGATGAAGCGGAGTTCCGCGCTGCCGCACGAGAATGCTACCTGCGGTCACGCTCTCTCCAGCGAACTCCTTAACGCCAAGCCGTTTCGGGTTACTATCCCGACCGTTTCTAGTGCTGCCTAAACCTTTTTTATGCGCCATATTATCATACCTCTTCGGCCCACGAACGCATCATATGCGCCGCTGCCCCAGTATATACTTTGAGAATTACAAAATCGGCATTACAATATGCCGATCCGAACTCTCTTCAAATAAAAAACTATGCCTTTATTTTTTCTATCGTAACCGAGGTCAGCAACTGCCTGTGGCCGTAGCGTCGGCTGGATGACTTCTTAGGCTTGTATGTAAACCCTCGGATCTTGCGGCCTTTATACTGCCTGGTCACCTTACCAACCACCGAGGCGCCCTCCACATACGGCGAGCCGATCTTGACGCCACTATCATCACTTACTAGCAGCACCTCGTCGATCACAACTTCCTCGCCCTCATCAGCAGAGAGCTTATTGATCTCGATCATGTCTTTTTCGGCAACCCTATACTGTTTGCCGCCCGCTCTTATTATAGCGTACACTTAGAACCCCCAGAAACCCGAGTTATGTAAGGGGCATTGAGTTTCCCAATGCCCCCACTAGACACTAACCCGTTATCTTATCACGCGCCATGCGTGCTTGTCAATAGTCGCCTGTGCGCAACAAAGGCTTAGCTGCCCAATTTCTTATATGTAATAACAACAGCGCCCGGACGCTCGTCGACCTCGACTTTTACTCCGTTTTCCATCAGCTCGCTGCCCTTGGCGGTATACGGATCGCACTTATCGACATTAGTCAGAGCGTAGGTCGCATCCGGATCCAAACCCTGCAGTTTGAACTGAGCGGCAAGATATGCGCTGTCCTGACGCCTGAACGCCTGAACCATGCCCTCGCCGGATTCGGGTCGAACAAATTGCCATGCCATCCACTGCGCCGTATCCAGCGTGTAGGAAGTTAGCGGATAGAAGTCGCCGACGAAATTCGCCGCATACTCGCGCCACTGCCCGAAAATCTTGCGCAATGCCGGGTAATCGAGATCAGTTCTGCGCATATCCCAGCATGGTGTGAAGCTATTGCACATCGAGCTGCGCAGATCATACGAGCTTGTGCGAGCGCTTCCGGTGCCGAAGAACGGCAGCCAGAAAGATAGCCCGTAGGTGTGCCCCTGCTGTCCAATGGGCTCCATAATATAATCGCTTCGCAATAGCGGCACGGCTCGCCTCATCGATTCAAGGTCATTGCGATGGCCGCCGGACGCGCATGAGTCGATCAGCATATTCGGATGTCTACGTCGAAGCTCGTCCCAATACGCAAGATACCCCGTGACATAGTGATTCTCAGTAATACCCTGTCTGTCGGGCGCATCGGCTGCTCGCCATGCCTTTAGCGGATCGACGTTGTAGTCTTGTCGATAAAGATCGATCCCCTGCTCCACAATCAGCTTGTCAATGTGCTCGATAAGCCACTTCAGCGCATTGGGATCACCCACGTTCAACAGCGTGCCCACATCGGATTTCAACAGCCACTCGGGATGCGTATCCCACAGCCATGTATCCGGCGTCACGCGCTCCGGCTCAAACCAGACAATTGTCTTGACGCCCTTGGAATGCGCATGGTCACTGATCGCGCGAAGACCGTTCGGGAATCGCTTCGTATCGACTTCCCAAGTCCCGGTATTCGGCCAACCAGACTTGGAAACATACCAACCGGCATCCATCCACCAGTAGTCCGGCTTCATTCCCTCTTCGATATACCTATCAATGAAAAGATTCTGATTCTCTTCGTTCGCATTCATCATTTCAGCGAACTGATGTGAACTGCACGGCGTCGCCTGAACTGTGGGCAACTTGCCGCTTTGACGAGGCACGTTATGCTCCAGCATCCAGCGCCTCCACACATTCTGTGCGCGAATCCAATCACCATTGTAGAATTGCAGAGCAATCAGCGGCGTGCGTATTTCCTCACCCGGATGCAGTTTGAGATTAGTCAACTGCTGTCCTGCGCGCAATTGAATACCATTGACGGCGTCTCGCGTAAAGTCCGCCGACCACTGTCCCGGCCAACCGACAACTGCAATTAAACCTTCGCCGCCCCATGAAAGATTGTAATATGGAAGCACTGCCCCACAAGGTCGGCCTCCGGGTGGCGCAAACTCGATTTTGGCATTGGGGCCAAGAGGCGTCGTCAGCGGCTCAAAATCATCAGCGCGCACAAATGTGCCTTTTTGATGATGCAGCACAAAATCTGACTGACCACCGCGCTCAAAGCGCGTATCCAACGCCAGTATATTAGAAAGAATCGGCGTGTCTGATTTTCCGTTATTCTTGAAGTAGACAGTCCACTCTACAGTTGGAAAATCAGAATATTGCACACCTACCCACCGAACTTGAAGCCCGGTCTTGGGATCGGTATAAGTCGTGGTAGTGCGCGTGCGCTTAGCATCAATCTTATCGGTCTTGCGACCCACTTTCCAATCTTTTAGCAAATCAGCAGACGAACGTCCGTCATACGAAAACGAAAATGGGACGTCCGTGCTATAGGGCTGTTTCTGAAGACTGCCCTCAATCGGCATGTCGCCGAGCCACTTGACGCTGCCGTCAGCCATCGTGACTTTCGCATCGGCCCAGTCCGACTGATCGCAGGCGATACCATCACCGCCATCTCCAATGCACAAAACAAACTGCTTTGCTCCGCCTAAATCGACAGACACCGGAACTGCAGCCATTCCTCCGCGCAGCACAGCGGACTTGTAGACTTCTTTGCCGCCCGCTTCCACAGTAAAGACGACGCTTCCGCGCCCTCCGCTGGTCTGATCGTTGTTATCGACACCAACAACAGCGGAAAAATTCTTGGCCGGCCCGGACAAATTCACAACAATTTTGCTGATGGCATGGCAATAGAGTCCACGTTTGTACTCTTTGTCGCCAATTCTCATCGGCCCACCGGCGCGGGAATTAAGCTGCACCGGGTCATTGTTTGCTAGCACCGTCAAACTAGATTTACTCGACGAAGTCTTCTCGACCACTGCTGCAAACTTTGCAGTTGCCCAAGAATTGGCCTCGGACATTTCTCCCGGCGTTACTGACACGGCATTCGCTCGCCCAAATGTCATCGCCAAAAGTGCCACTCCCAGAATCCAAGTTCTACTCAATAGCATCCATCCTCCACGCTTACTTTACGATACAACTCATTTCTGCAGTTTGCAGTTGAATTGACAGTAACACACATAAGCTTTCGACGCAATCGCAGCGTTAACATCCCCATCTATACCTAACAAAAATCCCGTGGCAGTTTTTGAACTTCCACGGGATTTATAACGGAAATCTCTCCGTCAACGTCCGGCTTTCTCACCTTTGCCAGATGGAACAACCTCGCCGAATGCGTATGATCTGCGAATATCCGACAGCTTCGCTTTTACACGTCTGCCGACGTATTTTCCGCCGTTTTCAAGCTCGATGAGATACCCATCCAGCCACGCACTCGCCCTCGGCAACACTGAAAACGGGTTGCGAATGACTTGGCATTCGACCGTTTCGCCGCACTTCCAAGGTATCATCTGTCGCTCCGTCTCTTGGATGTCGCTGGGAGTGATGTCGTATTTTTCTATGTGCATCTGCTCATTTGCTCGCACATAGATCGCACGTCGCAGTCGACGCTCGATCTCCTCGATAACCTCCCCGCCGCTTCCAACAAGATGGTATGCGACTTCGGGATGCGTCGTAACAAGAAACGCATCCTCGTCGGACTTTGAGCACAATCGCCTCAGTTCTCGCTCTACGTTGAGACTGACTGTTTCAGAGCTTTCCACACGACCACGCCCCTGACAATACGGGCATGTCTCCGTGACAAGCTCGGTGATGGCTTCGCCTGTCCGTTTTCGGGTCATCTCGATCAATCCTAACGGGGATATATGCGAGATTTTGGTTCGCGTTCTATCCTTGCGCAGTTCTTTTTCGAGCGAGCTGACGACCTTTTGCCTATCTTTTGGGTTCGCCATGTCAATGAAGTCGAGCACGATCATTCCACCGATATCGCGCAATCGCAACTGCCGCGCAATCTCTATAACGGCGTCAAGGTTTGTCTTGAGGA
>JAEWSK010000262.1 GCA_023398345.1 Armatimonadota bacterium
CAATAAGCCCGACCCGGAAATATTTCTCACCGCTGCTGCAAAGATGGGCGTCGATGCTGCAGACTGCCTTGTCTGTGAAGATGCCGTAAACGGCGTAAAAGCCGCAAAGGCGGCAGGCATGCGATGCCTTGGAATAACTACAAGCTTCACACCGGATGAACTCGGCGCAGACTGGCACGCTCCGCACTTGGGCGCATATAACCTTTGCGAAGATTAGTCTGGGGCTTTGCCCCAATACCCACCAGAGACTCTGTCTGGTGACTCTGCTAGGAAACTGAGTTTCCTTGACCTTCAGACTCGTAAATCAAATCCCCCAACTGGGGGATTTGATTTACGCATACGGGGTCTGGGGACTGTGTCCCCAGCGGGGTTAAGGGGCAGCGCCCCTTATGGGAGTCTGAGGGTAAAAACCCTCAGGCCATTTTCGCAAGATTGCACGCATACGCTGCGTTGACATGAAGCACTGCTTATGTTAGATTTTACACGGAACCGGCGCGAGCGCGGCCGGTTCATTGTCTTATGTATGGGAAAGGGTTCGAAATGCTTCTCGGCACTCAAAATATTAACGATGAAAACCACCTTGAGATAGGCGGCTGCGATACGATAGATTTGGCTGCAAAGTTCGGCACGCCGTTGTATGTTATGGACGAAGCCGACATTCGTGCAAAATGCCGCGCGTATAAAAACACGTTTGCATCTGAATACGGAGATGCAATGGTCGCTTACGCAAGCAAGGCGTTTATCGTCACGGCGATGTGTCGAATTATAGATCAAGAAGGTCTCTGGCTGGATGTCGCCAGCGCAGGAGAGCTATATACGGCCAAGTGTGCCGGTTTTCCGATGGATCGCGTTATATTGCACGGCAACTTCAAATCAACAGAAGAAATCAAAGCAGCAATCGATTGCGCTGTTGCATACGTCGTGCCAGACAGCCATACCGAACTTGAGCAGCTCAATGCGGCCGCACAGGCCGCGGGTATTACGCAGCGAGTTATGCTGCGCTGCAACCCCGGAGTAGACCCACATACGCATCGGCTCATCAGTACCGGCCAGCAGGACAGCAAGTTTGGGTTCAATATTACAGACGGCTCTGCAATGCAGGCCATAAAAAAGACAATTAGCCTGCCATCTCTGAGCCTGGCAGGCGTGCATTGCCATGTCGGTAGCCAGCTTCTCGATCCGACTCCTTATGTCGAGGCCGCGAAGGTGATGGCGAAGTTCATTAAGCAAATCGCCGACGAGACGGGGTTTGTTATTGAGCTTCTTGACATGGGCGGCGGCGCAGGTGTGCGGTATGTCGAGCAGGACAACCCGCCTTCAATAACTGAGTTTGCAAAGATCGTCAGCGAGGCTGTAAAGGCAGCCGCCAATGAAGCCGGTATAGCAAAGCCGAAGCTGGTTGTGGAGCCGGGCAGGTCAATTGTCGGCGAGGCCGGAACCACGCTCTATTCTATTGGGCCGATAAAAGAAGTCCCCATACCCGAGGCTCCTGGAACAAGAACGTATCTGGCTGTTGACGGCGGACTTTCGGACAATCCGCGCCCGACGATGTATGACGCAGTTTACTCCGCACTGCTCGCAAACAGAGCCGGTGACACTGCAACACGCGAATATCGCGTATCGGGAAAACACTGTGAAACTGATATGCTCATTGCAAGCGTAATGCTACCGGAAGCAAAGACCGGCGACGTGCTCGCAGTTCAGACCACCGGCGCGTATAACCAAGTAATGGCGAGCAATTACAATCGACTCACTCGGCCACCCGTGGCTTTAGTTAATGGCGGGGACGCGGATTTGATTGTCCGTCGCGAGACATTAGACGATCTCGTCAAATGCGACATCGTGCCGGAGAGGCTTAAGTAATTTAAATGCTTTTTGAGCACTTCAGTCTGTTTAACTTTTTGATAACTATATCAGCGTTGATTATATGCATCACGGTGCATGAATTTGCACACGCCTATGCGGCATATCGCGCAGGAGACGACACTCCTCGCGCCCAGGGCAGAATTTCGCTGAACCCCATAGATCATCTCGATCCCATGGGCACGGTTATGATGATAATGTCTACGATCAGCGGTTTCGGTATCGGTTGGGGTAAGGCTGTCAGGATAAACCCCGCCAATTTTCGCAACCCGCGCTGGGACGACTTTCGAGTGTCACTGTGGGGGCCGCTTTCAAATATATTGACGGCGTTTGTCGTTGGAATGATGATCCGTTTCTGGGGAGTGCATATGACCGTTCCGGTTTATGCGTTTTTGCAGACGGTGGTGATGATTAGCCTAGTGCTAGCTCTTTTTAACTTAATTCCTATTGCGCCATTGGACGGATCGCATATTTTAACGGCACTGCTGCCGTATGAGCAAGCAAAAAACTATAGCCGTTTTATGGCGCAGTATGGACTTTTTATGTTACTCGGCCTGATCTTTTTAGGCGGCGGACTGCTCGGACGAATAATAGGGCCTCCAATGCATTTTCTGTGGGTTCTTTTCACTGGAATTCGCTAGCGCGTTTTGCGGAGTAAACCCAACCACGATTTTTACACGTGCCACTTTACGCGATAATTTCTTGCACGCGGCCTACACGGCCGTCCACGAGCATTACCTTGATGCCGTGAGGGTGCGATGGGCTTTTTGTGAGGATTCGCGCGACGATGCCTTCCGTGCGCGCGCCGGTGGGCTGGTTAAACTTCTCAACTATAGACACCCGTCGGCCGGGGGTGATTTCGCTTCGGGTAGGTACTGTCATTGCTATGTTAACATCTCCACAAAACTCTCGATTCGTATCTTTGTCCGGGCGTCGAGCGGCATTGGCGTATCGCCCTCAATTGTAAGTATCGGAACGTCGATATGGCGTCGGATGATTAAGTCTTGAATCTGTCGGAAGCAAAAGCTTTGGGTGTAATGGATCAATCCGCGTATTGACCGACGCTCAATCTCGCGCTTAATATCGGCTATGCGGGCAAATATGTCATATGGATAAGTATATAGTGCGTATTGTTCTATGAGATCATCGGTTTCATACGGCATCGCGAACTGTCGCTGGACTTCGTTAAAGATGACCCGTGCGCCGAGGCTTTCGATAAATTCATAAAAGTCTGAATATATGGACGGCACGCCGATATAGCCGAGACGCAATCGATTGGGCGCGCTGTTTATTTCAGGCAAAAGAGCCTCTTTTAGTCTGTCATCGACTGCGCGCTCGAATGCGTCAGTATTTTCGGTGAAATCGCTGCAGTTGACCTGATAGTAATGGTTCTCAAATGAGCTGATTGAGTTTTTCTGCCAACTGAGTTCGTCGATGCGCCGAACTTTTGCGCGGATCGAATCTAGCTTGTGCTTCCAATTTTGCGCGTCTTTCCATGTAGCGCCAAAGCGCTCGATGAGCTTATCGATTTGCAATCGAAGCATATCGCGGTCGCGGCCGTAAGGATAGCTGAATGGTACGATCTCCATGCCGCGGTCTTCCAGCGTTTCAACCATTGCCTGAGTCTGCGAGCAGTCGCCTTCGACTACGGCAATTACTGCGTCCATATCGTTTTGCGCAACAGTGTAAATTCCCTTTATCCAGCCGCAAGCGTTGCGGGGATAGCCCTCGTATTCGGCTTGAGCAGCTAAAGCGGCCGGGTCGGGCGCTGTGATAAAAATATTATTGAGATCGACCGGCACGCATCCGGCCGCAAACAGCACTTCGACGGGGATTGATGTTGTCATTCCGATCTTGCGCATCGATAAAACTACCTGAGCCCTAATGCTTTGTGGCACTGCGGAATGACACGGGCATCGGCGAGAATTTCCGACGCTGCATCTTGCAGTTTTAATAACAGCTCGCCGGTGGGCGAATTTGCGCCGGTCACTGGCTGGATAACCAATGGAATGTGGCGGTCAATAAAAGAAATTATATTTCCGCAGCGGCGTATTTCATCAAGGCTCGTGTCTGCCGATACGACGACTTTTACAAACACTTCCGCACCTGAAGCAATTTCTAAAAAACGGGAGTGTTCGTCCCAAAGCTCGCCGCATCCGGCCGCGCTCGACAGCTTCATGTCCATAGCAACTACGTCTACTCTTCCAATCACTCCGCCGAGTTCTCTGAACATTGTGCCGTTTGTCTCCAAGTGAACAAGCAGACCTGCAGCTTTCAATTCACCGAGAAGTGCCTCCAGAAAATCCGCCTGAACGAGCGGCTCGCCGCCGGTTATCGTTACTACGTTGCGCTGTAATTCGCGGCAGTAGTTCGCAACCTGCGCCGCCGAAATTGGGTTATCGACATGGGTAATACTATTGCTGCCGGCAACAAGCTCAATTGCACAAGTTGGAGGATTAGGCTTGCGCGCGGCGGTTGTGTCGCAGTAGTTGCAATCGAGGTTACAACCAGCGAGCCGGACAAAAGTCTGTCGCTGCCCGCAGTATATGCCCTCGCCCTGTATTGAAGCAAATATTTCGTGAACCCAGCCGGTCATCAGTCCTCCCAGTATGTCGCGCAGGATGTGGGGGTTTCCCAGATGCCGACGCTGTATATCTGAGGGATAGACTCCTTTAATCGGTCGAATATCAGCTTGGCTATTGCCTCAGCAGAAGGATTGTGTATCAAAAACTCCGGCAGTTCGTTAATATACTGGTGATCGAGGTAGTCGAGCATATTTCTAAGCTCCTGCTTGGCCTGGCGGAAGTCGAACGCCAGCGCAGACTCCTCGAGCGAGACGAAGCGAAACGCTACGCGGACTTTATACGTATGTCCGTGTAGTCGACTGCACGAGCCTTCGTAGTTTCTAAGGCTGTGCGCAGCATCAAAAGTGTCTTCTACAGCAATTTCATACATGGCAACTTGGTCTATTATACCACGAGCAGACACTGTTACGTTTGATATAAAGGTGAGTGTTAAATCAACAGAAACTATTTTGAGGGTTTCACCCTCATACTCCCATATGGGGCGCTGCCCCTTAACCCCGCTGGGGACTCAGTCCCCAGACCCCGTATGCGTAAATTAAATCCCCCAATTGGGGGATTTAATTTACGGGTCTGAAGGTCCAGGAAACTAAGTTTCCTTGCAGAGTCACCAGCCAGAGTCTCTTGTGAGTATTGGGGCAAAGCCACAAACTAATCTCCACGCACGTTTGCGGTTCCGGCGCCTATCTGGCCGGGTTTTTTCTTGCCGAAGTAGACGTCTAAAATAGCTCGACACACAGGCCCGGCGCTTGTTGCGCCGTGTCTACCGTGCTCGACGATGCATGCAATAGCGATTGTCGGCTTTTCTAATGGAGCGAAGCATACAAACCACGCATGCGCCGCACCTGCATTCTCAGCCGAACCTGTCTTTGCGCAGACCGCAACACCGGCCACATCGCATGACTTTCCGGTTCCTGCCGTCACCGCCATACGCATTGCATCTTGGACGATTTTAAACTGCTCAGGTGTGGCATTCACCTGATGCGTAAGTTTGGGTTTGATGCGTCTTGTGCACTTGTTGTTTTCATCGAGTATGCTATTTACAAGATACGGTCTTTGAATACGGCCGTTTGTTGCAACACCGCCTATTGCCGTCGCCATCTGCAGCGGAGTCACTGTAATATAGCCCTGCCCGATGCCGCAGCTAGGAGTCTCACCGGGGTACCATCTCTCATGAAATATTTCGCGCTTCCATGTAGTGTCGGGCATTACTCCCACGCGGTTGTTTTTGCGTCGGCTCTCTCGCGGCAAATCGATGCCGGTAGCCGAACCGATTCCAAACTGCCGTGCGACTTTGGCCATTTTGTCTATGCCGAGTCTCATTGCCAAACGATAGAACCACACGTCGCATGACTCGGCAATTGCGCGGTTTAAATTTACGCCGCCGCCATGCACTTTCCAACATCTAAATCGCCCGCGTCCCAGCGTCCATACACCAGGGCATGAAACCGTAGTGTGGATGTCGCATTGATTGTAAATAAGACCCGCTATCGTCATTAGCGGCTTAAATGTTGAACCGGGCGGATAGCAGTTATATACGGCGCGATTTTGCTGCGGACGCCCTTTGTCGAGATTGATCTTATTCCAATCGGCCTCGCTGACTTTTTTTACAAATACATTGGGGTCATACGACGGCTTGCTGACCATCGCAAGCACTGCGCCGGTTTGGGGGTTTATCGCGACAACTGCGCCGGTCTGTGAACCCATCGCGCGGTAAGCCGCAACTTGGAGGTCGCGGTCTATAGAGAGCTTAAGTGCCTTGCCCGGTATGGACGGCTTTTCACCGAGTATGCGCACCATTCGTCCGCTCACATCCACCATTATTTTTTTGCCGCCGTCGGTTCCGCGAAGGACGTCTTCGTATTGCTTTTCGAGGCCGGACTTGCCGACGTAATCCCACGGTTGGTATTCTTTATTTTTAGCTTGGGATTTTTCGAGTTCGTCTTCACTTATCTTTCCGAGGTGGCCCATTATGTGCGCGACAGCCGG
>JAEWSK010000036.1 GCA_023398345.1 Armatimonadota bacterium
GTGTTGTCAGTTTGTATATCTTGTTTTCGAATCATGCCGGTGAGCTTAATTTCATCTTTTTCTTTGTTTGTAGCCACCAGCCGCGTGCCCTCAATTTCTAAATTGCCGTTGTCGAGCACTTTTGTCACTACCGCGGACATACGAGTTGTAAATGCGCTGGATCGCATCGTCGTGCCACTAGCCGCCATGCTATCCCCGCCTGAGTATTTAAAAAGTTTGATTTTGTCCAGCAGCGGTCCAACTCCGGGGCCTGCTTTTAGCGAGCTTTCTTTGGAAGTGTCGGTCGAGGCCTTCTGGCTCGATACTGCCGCTTCCTCAATAATAATAGTTACAACATCTCCGACCTTATAGGCCTTTTTGTCGGCATAAAGCGATGGAGTCGCATCGCCGGGGTTTTGTGCGTCGGGCCACAGTGATTCAGCATATGCCGCGCCCCCTATGATTGCCACTATTATTAAGGAAATTGCAATAAACTTATACATGCCTTGACCTTTCTATCTCGACACTTCAACCATGCCGGGAGCTGTTATGCGCGCCCGGAGCTCTTCGTTGGATATGCCGGAAATTACTCTAATGGTCTCTCCGACGCGGCCATTTTGTTTTGCCTCGGCGTTAGTTCGTATAGCAACTGCGCCGCATCTTACTGTAAGCGTGACTTGATCGCCGGAGCGTATGTCGGGCGTCAATGCAACATCGGATGTTGTTATGATCTGTCCGGCAAGTATTGAACGTCGAGCCACAAAACCCTGCGAATTATCATTACTGGCCAATATTGGATCATTGAGTTTTGTTATATCACGTGACTCGATTTTTGTGTTTTTATCACTGATTGCTTGGCCTTGGCTTATTGTCTGCGCGGCAATTACTACACTCGCAATAGACTTTATCCGCGTGACGACGCTTGTCGTGCGAATTGACCGACCGGCCTGCAAGGCATCAATAGCAATTGTGTTGACGCCCGCATGTATTGTCGCGCCAAAGAGCCTCGGCTTAATTTCAATAGTCGGATCGTCAGGTATTATTAGTTCTTTTGCGCTGCGCTCGACTTCGATTTCATATGTGAGGTCGGTTTTTGGCAGCAGTCCGGTAATATAGTCCCTGACGAGAGTTTCAAGTGTTTGCGGGCTGATACGTCTGCACCTGCCTGTCAACGCGACTTTTGCCGCACCCGTCACTTTGACCGCGTTGAGTCCCGCCGCGCTAAGCTTAAATTTTACGTAATCGGCTTCGATTGTGCGTTTGCTGCCGGGCTGCGGAGCACCTGTTGCGACGATACTTGCTATCTTTGTGGCAATTTCTGCCGGCGCATAGATTTTTGCTATGTCTCCAATAGTGACCGGCTGCGAAGTGCCAACGCTTACTTCGGGGGCCAGCGTGACTTTAAGCTCAGATGAATAAGCAACATCTTTTGCCAATGTGATTCCCGCTATTAAAAATAGAATTAAGATAGCGCGTTTCATGTATATTTACCTGCGCAGGTTGTTTGCAACGTCGAGCATCTCGTCGGCTGTCTGGATGCTTTTTGAGTTCACTTCATAAGCTCGTTGGGCGGTGATGAGATTTACCATCTCTTCAACGACCTTCACATTGGCCATTTCAACGTAGCCGGATGAAAGTTTGCCGAGTCCGTCCTGACCCGGTGTGCCGGTTATCGGATCGCCTGAAGCTACAGTTGATGTGAATAAGTTTTTGCCTTGGTTCATCAGACCTGCCGGGTTTAGGAACTTGACAAGCTCGATGTTGCCACACGACTGCGGCTCGCTTTGGCCTTGCACAGTAGCTGTGACCGATCCGTCCTCACCGATAGTGATGTCTGTTGCGCCAGATGGGATCGTTACGGATGGCTCGAGTTCGTAACCATCTGATGTGACGAGTTTGCCCTCGGAGTCTTTTTTGAACGAGCCGTCGCGCGTATAGGCAGTATCGCCGGATGGTGTGCGAACTTGGAAGAAGCCGTCACCTTCTATTGCGACGTCGAGCGAGTTTCCAGTTTCTTCAAAATCTCCGGTTGTGAATATTTTCTGCGTCGCTCCAACCCGAGTTCCCAGACCGACCTGAATTCCCGTTGGGACAGTCACGCCTTGGGCTTGAGTGCCGCCTGCGGTGCGGATAGTCTGATATAGCAGATCCTGAAAGTCCACGCGGCTTTTTTTGAAACCGGTTGTGTTTACGTTTGCCAGGTTGTTTGCTGTTATGTCAAGATTGAGCTGCTGGGCTTCCATTCCAGTAGCCGCTGTGTATAGACTTCGGATCATCGGATTTCCTCCATAAAAAACGGTTTGAGAGCTGAGTTGATATCAAATGACGTTTTGCAGTTATTGGCTTATTACACCTTGCCTGCTTCGTTTATGAGTTTATCGAGTGTTTGGTCTACAGACTGAACCACCTTCTGATTTGCTTCAAATGAGCGTAAGTTGGTTATCATATCTACCATCTCGCGCACAACACTTACATTGGATTGCTCGATGGAGCCTTGAACGACACTGGTTTTGCCCGCTTCTGCGCCGTTTATCTTGATTCTATCTATTTCCTCGCCTTTGGAGTTCAATATTGAACCGCTCTCACTGACACTCCACGAGTCGTGCGGCACTTTAATAGCGCCGCTGCTGCCCTGAACTTTTTCACCATCCGAGTTTGCAAGATCGCCGTCTATATCAATCGTAAAGCTGCCATTGCGCGTCTGGTGTGCGGCAATTCCCGAACCTACCTCGAATGTGCCGGGACCTTGAATTGCAAATTGGAAGATGTTGCCTGTGGGTGTTATCGCGCCTTCGGTTGAGTCAGTTGCAGTTGTAGCGTTGACTTTGACGGACTCAACCAGCGATGATGAATTTGCAGCACCGGGAGTGGTTTCGATTACTGTAGCCGATGATGCGCTGTTTAGCGCTTCTGCAAATGATGAGTTGATTGCGCGAAGCCGCTTAAAACCAGGCGTCTGCGCATTTGCCAAATTATTGGCTATAATATCTTGCTTGTTTGACTGAGCGACCATGCCGCTCGCTGCCGTGTAAAGTGCTCTTATCATATTTCTCTCCAGAGCACGTATCGACATTATTGCTGCGCGGCTTTAGCGCTTTTTATTTATGGTCAGCATCTTTTTTAGGCTTAGCGCATTTTTAATCGCATATCCACGGAAGTCATTGTTGAAGTAGATGTAGACGTCGGTGTTTTCGAGCATGGTGCTTATTCTGTCTGCCCATATACGTAAATGCTCGGATGTGTAGTTGCCGTGGGTCTCTTCTCCGCCTGAGTGCATGCGTATGTATGCGTAGTTGCATGTGGTTTTAATATGAAGGGGTAGGTCGGGCGAGTCCATTATGCAATATGCCACGCCAAATTCGGCAAGCAGTGACCAGACTGCCTCGCACTGCCATGAGTCGTCTCTGAATTCAAACGCGCTTCGCGGATGCGCCGGCAGCATCTCCAGAAATCGACGCAGTCTTTCAATATCGACATGCCAGTGTGGAGGAAATTGATATAGCACTATATTTAGCTTTGATTCGAGCCCGGATGCGTTTTCGAGGAGCCTGTGCAATGGTTCAGTCGGCTCCTTTATGCGCTTTATGTGCGTCAGATATCTGCTTGCCTTTACGGAAAAATTAAAATTCTCTGGAGTGTGTTGTCGCCAATTTTTGAATGTCTTTTGTTCAGGCAGGCGATAAAAAGAATTATTTACCTCGACCGTATCGAACGCGTTTGCATAGTGCTCCAGCCACTTGCTTTGAGGCAAGTCGTCGGGATAAAACACCCCGCGCCAGTGATTGTAGTTCCAGCCGGACGTGCCGCAATATAGAGTCATCGATACCCAGTATTCCCACCCATCTCTATTGCAACTCAAAAAAACATAAGCTCGGCTTAAAAGAGCGCAATATCAGCGAGTCGTACGCAGCCAATTGAGAATATCGGCGATGTCGGATGGCAGTGGGGCGTCAAACGAAAGGCGCTTGCCGGTCGTTGGATGGTCGAATGACAGCGAGAACGCATGCAATGCCTGGCCATGCAATCCGTCAATTAGACGGGCGAGCTCGCGCTGGTCGATTTTGCCGTAAGATGACGGAATGGCGCGCTTTGCGCCGCCGTATAGTGGATCGCCGACTACCGGGTGTCCTATGAACGAGCAGTGAACGCGAATTTGGTGCGTCCTGCCGGTGTCGAGCTTGGCTTCCAGTAAAGTGAAGCCGTCGAATCGCTCAGTTACTTTGAGATGCGTGACGGCGACGCGGGCAGTGTAGCGGTTTGTGTCTTTAATGACAGCTTGCTTTTGGCGATCTGTGGGATGGCGACCGATCGGTGCATCGACGACGGCATCATTGAACTTTGTCTCTCCCCAAACAAGCGCCATGTAACGCCTGTCGGCTGTGCGCGCTTGAATTTGGCCTTGCAATGAGGAATGCGCGGCGTCGGTCTTTGCAACGACAAGAAGCCCGGATGTATCTTTGTCGAGCCGATGAACTATTCCTGGGCGTTCGACTCCGCCGATTCCGGAAAGATCGTCAGTGTGGGCAATCACGGCATTTACTAATGTGCCCGTTCGGCTTCCCGGCGCGGGGTGTACGGTCATGCCTTTGGGTTTGTTTATTACCAGTATCTGATCGTCTTCATAGACCACATCCAACGGTATCTGCTCGGCAACAATGTCGGATGGTTCCGGCGGCGGGATGATAATGTTCACGTGTTCATCGGGCTGAAGTTTGTGGCCCGATTTGACTGCAACTCCGTTGACAGTAACATATGATTGGCTGATTAGCCTTTGGATGTGCGAGCGGGATATATCGGGCATGTGAGCTGCTAGATATATATCGAGTCGCATGTTGCGCTCAGTGTCTTCAATTTTAAAGTCGAATTTATCCACGGGATTGTATTCGGCAAGAGGAAGTCAAAAACCTGCGGCGTATTTTGTACGAAACTGAGCCAGGCCTCGTGGAAATCGAAGTTGCCCCGAACTTTCCATGTTCGCCTGGCTCAAGTCCGTCGCCCGCATGTCGCGAGCTCGTGGTAAAGGAGAAGGACCATTTGATCCCCCGTTGAGTGCTGACTTCGCGGACCATCGGTCTGCGAGGAGCAGCCAATCTCCAACCACCACAATGGTCGGACAATAATATATTCCCCAATTAGCCCTGCTTTACCTCTTGTTATGCTTAAAATTAGTATATTTACTGGGTTGTTTGATATAGCTCGTTGTTGCAAATGCGACCTCTATCGTGAGATAATGCCGGTGTTATGAGCCCTGCACCGAAAGCAAGCGCATCCACTAAGGCGTATTTAATTGCCGGAGACGATGATTTTAGAAAGCAGCGTGAGCTTGACGATCTGCTCGCCAAGTTTGTCGCGCCGGATTTTGCCGACTTCGATCTTGAGCGGCTTGAGGGCGATACGGCCACTGCCGACCGCATAATGGCCGGACTGGCGATTCCACCGTTTTCGTCTGCGCGCAGAGTCGTGCTGGTGAAATATGCAAATAAAATGTCGTCGGAAGAGCAGGGGAAGTTAGCATCAAAATTGACCAATGTGCCCGAATCCGGCTGCCTGATTCTTATGTCTCCCGCGCCGGAGAAAGTTGACGGCAAGCCTCGAAAAGGCAGCGAGGTGGTAGGCGAACTGTCAAAGGCCGTGCGCAAGGTCGGCAAGGTCATAAAAGTCGAGGAGAAAAAAGGCCGTGAAGGCACTGCCGATGCAAAGCAATTTGCACAATCGCTGTTTGCAAAGGCTGGCAAGAAAGTAGATGCTTCGGCTATTGCGGCGTTCGTGCAGCGAGTTGGCATGGATTTCTCCATAATCAGCACCGAGGCCCGCAAACTTATCGACTATTCCGGCGACTCGAACACCATCACCGCGCGGGACATATCCGCCGTATGCAGCGAGACTCCCGAAGAAAAAGTGTTTAAGCTAGTTGATGCAATCGCTGCAAAAAAGCCGGATCAGGCAATGCTTCTATTAGACGAGTTGTTTGCAACCGGAGACAGACCGGATTCTGAGGCTCCAAAGACTCTAAGCAATATAGCGAGACTGTTTAGGTTGATATGGCAAGCGAAGCTGCTGATTTCAGCGGGAGTTAGAGTCTTCAAAAAAGATTCGGTGCCACAGGAATTGCGCGCGATGCTTCCGACGTCGCCGAGTGTCCTTAGTATGCCCGACTGGCAGCAGGATCGCTTAAAGACGCAGGCGTTGCGATTTACACGTGAACAGCTATCTCGTTCAATTGAGGCTATCGCTCAAGCCGATTCAGCCTTAAAGGGAGTCGGGAGCAATGTCGATGATCCACGAATGATTATGGAACTGCTCGTTTTGCAGTTGGCAAGATAGAGATTAACAGCAATTTATGTAAATCTGACATGAATGCAATGCCCGCCTGTTGCGAAGCCGCTTGTGTGTGATATAATAATAAACCATCGGGGCGTAGCGCAGCTTGGTTAGCGCGCTAGTTTTGGGAACTAGAGGCCGCGAGTTCGAATCTCGCCGCCCCGACCAATTATTAAAATAAAACTTTTCTCTCTGCGATTTTGCCCTGTCGGGTTTCCGGCGGGGTTTTTGTATATTTCTGAAAACTATCAGAGTTTCGGCCGCTCCACTGCTTGGGTAATCCCCATAAGCTTGGGAAGCGGCCTTTTTGTGTGTATGGGCATGCTTCCGGGAGGTTATGTTAATGGTTCCGAGGCTTATTATATTGCTGGCGTTGGTAGTTTTTTTACCGCACATGGTTGGTGCGCAATCAGCCGACAGCGTAATTGAATCGGGCGATCGTTTGAGAGTAATCGTGCTCGGCGTAAATGAAATGAGCGGGGAGGGGACCGTAAACTCCGGTGGCGATATAGCCATCCCGATAGTCGGCATGTTCAAAGTTGCTGGAAAGAGCACCGAACAAGCAGCCACGGAACTTGCAGCAATCGCGCGCAAGTGGGTCAAGCAGCCACAGGTCGCTGTGCAGATAGTTCAAAAAGCGCCGACGGTCGTTCTTGCGTCGGGTAAGGTGAAAAAGCCTGGAGCATATGTTGTAGGTTCGCGTTCAACTCTGCTGGAGCTTATCGGTGTTGCTGGCGGGGCGGATGAAAATGCCGATTTGAGCAAAATAAGCCTAATCCATGCGGGGGCCTCTAAAGCCGAGACGATTAACTTGCAGGACTACATCGACGGTAAATCCATTGCGCCCAATCTAATTTTGGCTAATGGCGACACTATAATGGTTCCTGAAAAAGTGACGACTTTGGGCGTAATATTTGTTCTTGGCGAGGTCAATCGCATCGGTAGTTTTGAGCTTCGAGCGGGCATGCGCGTGCATGATGCAATTGGTCAAGCTGGTGGGATAACAAATATGGCCGACCCTAACGGCGCGTCGCTCAAGTGCAAAGACGGTGAGCCGGTCAAATTCGATCTCACAAAGGCGCTTGCGCAGGATACTACTGAGGATAAATTGCTCTCGGCAGGCGATACGATCTATATACAGACAATATCGGGCACTTTTAATATCTACGGGGCCGTCAACCGTCCCGGCTCATATCCGATAAAGCAATCACTGCCGCTCACAGATGCGCTTGCTCTGGCCGGAGGATATACGGCGCATGCAAAAATACAAAACGTGCGAATTATTCGAGCTTCTGAGCAACAGAGCATACCTATCAATTTGGCCGATGTTCAAATGAAAGCTCAAAGCGTTGCCGTAATGCCCGGCGACACAATAGTCGTGCCGGAGCGCGGCGAAAAAACCAGCCTTTGGCAAGTGCTTTCAGCCATTGGGACGTTGGGCTGGCTAGTTTGGTAACTACATCTGCCTAAGCCGCTCGATCCGATCGGCGATTGGCGGGTGGGTGTCGAATAGGCTGTTAAGGCTGCCGCCGTGCTCGCGCAGTGGATTTGATATGAAAAGATGTGCCGTAGCTTTGTTGGCGGATTCAAGCGGTTGCTCATCGCCCGCGATTTTTGCCAGAGCATTTGCAAGCCCGTCCGGGTAGCGAGTCATCATCGCTCCACTTGCGTCCGCTAAATATTCTCTTCGACGCGATATTGCGGCTTGGATAAGCATTGCAGATATTGGGGCTAAAATCGCCAGCGCAATGCCGATTATAAAAAAGATCGTTCCTAGTTGACCGCTGTCTTCGTCGTCTCTGCTGCGAAAACCGCCGAACCGACCGCTCCACCAAAACCAATCCGCCATCAGCGCAATTGCCCCAACCATGACCGCAACAAGCATCATGAATCGAATATCATAATTTTTAATATGCGACATCTCATGTGCAAGCACGCCTTCCAACTCTGTCCGGTCCATTATGTCAAGAAGCCCCGTTGTTACGCAAACAACGGCGTGGTCGGGGTCGCGGCCTGTTGCAAACGCATTGGGTGCGGGGTCGTCCATAACATAAGCCTTGGGCACGGGCAGTCCGGATGCTAGCGCGAGACCCTCGACTGCATTTACATAGTGCGGAAATTCTTCTTTTTCGGCCGGCCTCGCATGCATTGATGCCAGCACGATTTTGTCGCTGTAATAAAAACTGCCGACAGTCATCAGCATTGCAGCCCCGAGCGCTATGGGTAGGATCAGTATGTTGTTTTCTATGCGCGCAAATACGTAGCCTATCCCGACAAAAAGCGCCAAAAACAACATTATAAGCACTCTTGATCGCCATATGTTACTCGAAATCTGTTCGTACATAACTACCCCTGCCAATAAAGTCTGAGGGTGTAACCTCCAGATTAATACAATACAAGATAAGATTAGAAATCTACTTTAATCGGTTCGCGTGCGACATCTTCCATCTGGAAGTATTCGCGTTCTTTAAAGCCGAACATATTCGCGATTATGTTTGTCGGGAAGCTCTGAATTTGAGTGTTGAGCGTCATTACTTGATCGTTATAGAACTGCCGCGCATAAGCTATTTTGCTCTCAGTGCCGGAGAGTTCTTCTTGGAGCATCATAAAGTTTTCATTGGCTTTGAGCTGTGGGTATGCTTCGGCTACTGCAAACAGGCTCTTTAGCGCGTTAGTTATCTGATTTTGCGCCTCGCCTTGAGCCGCGGCTCCCTGTGCGTCCATCATTGAGCTGCGAGCAGCGGAGACGTTCTCAAAGACTTCTTTTTCATGCGCCGCATAACCTTTGACTGTCTCCACAAGGTTTGGTATGAGGTCAAAGCGGCGTTTTAGCTGCACATCAATCTGCGACCAGGCATTTTCTATCCTGTTGCGCAAGCTGACCAACTGGTTGTACTTTGCTATGAACGTTATTACAACCAGTACTACAATACCGAGTATTACAAGAGCTGTGGTTCCCATATATCCTCCATCGTATGAACTGCTAAGTAGCAATCAGTTATAGTATTCGTCATGTTCAATCAAAGTTCCCTCATAATACAACGTATGCGTAAAAATATGGAGGAATATTATGCTTGAAAGCTAAAACTCTTATTACAATTGAATAACGACATTCTTCACTGGTGTGTTAATGCCTTTTTTACGCGGAACTACCCGGTATTACAGGCATATTTCCATGTGAATATGTCTGTGCCGGTTCTGATTGTACCCAGTAGGGAGTATGCCATGGTATATCAGAATTGGTCACGGTATAAAGTGATCGCGGAGATTTGCCGACTTAGCCAAGAGGGGCAAGATCTCAGGCACGGTGAAATTGCAAAGAAGTACAAGACGTTAGTCAGCGCCTCTGTGCGTTACTTCGGCAGTTGGGGAAAGGCGGTGATGGCGTCGGGGATTGACTACGACGAGATACGGCGAAAGTCGAAGTCGATCCGTTCGGCAAAAGTTACGAAATGGTCGCGTGAACGCATTAAAGGCGAGATAAAGACGCTCGCCGACAAAGGCGAAAGCCTGGCTGCTGCAACAACACGCTCCAAACACCCTGCGCTGTTTAGCGCCGCTGTTAGCTCTCGCTATTTTGGCAGTTGGCGCGAAGCACTTACTTCGCTTGGAGTGGACTACGATTTGATACTTAGCATTGCCCGCAAGCGTGCTAAGCCCCCTCCCGGCAGAACACATTGGACTAGGACGGTCACACGATGGCTTAATGTGTTTTGGCGTTAATCGCAGCAGATTCACCGGCGACGTATCCGGTCGAAAACGCAGCTTGAAGATTATAGTCTCCGGTTTCGGCGTCGATGTCGATAGTTTCACCGGCGAAGAAAAGTCCTTCGACTATCTTTGACTGCATTGTGCGCGGGTCGATTTCACAAATCGGGACGCCACCTGCAGTTACGATTGCCTCTTCTAGTGGGCCACAGGCGATTGCCGTCAATTTGAAGCACTTCAACTGACGAACTATTTGCTCGCGCTGCTGTGATGTAATTGTATTGATTGGCGTTG
>JAEWSK010000075.1 GCA_023398345.1 Armatimonadota bacterium
ATTAAAAATAGCGTTTGCACGGCGCTTACCATTTTTGCACAAAAAAACTGCGCTTGATAAGACTATTCGGCGAGAATCTTAACTTTCCTGCCTACTACCCTGAGTTTGCCGTCTGCAAACAGGGCTATTGAGTCAGTATATGTATTGTGCTCCTCGACGAGGACTGTGGCGGCAATGCTATCGGGGGTGTCGTCTTCTTTTACTGGAACGACTGTCTGGAGTATGATCGGGCCGGTGTCGTAATCTTCATCCACGAAGTGAACCGTGACTCCCGTGAACTTGACACCGCGTGCAATGACGGCTTCGTGGACATGATGGCCGTACATTCCCTTGCCGCAAAACGAGGGAATAAGCGCGGGGTGAACATTCATGATGCGATTGCGCCAATGGTTCACTATATTCTGGCCCAGCACTCGCATATATCCGGCAAGGCAGATGAGGTTGATATTGGCCGACGTCAGCGCGTCGAAAATGGCTGAATCGTATGCATCGCTAGTCTCGCATGCTTTCGGCGAGATAGAAATGGTCGGAATGCCCTGACTGTGTGCTCGTTGGATTGCCGGCGCATCGTTATTTACGCCAACTACAAGCGCCACTTCGCCGTTGATCTTGCCGGACTGGCAGGAGTCGATAATTGCCTGCATGTTGGAACCGCGTCCTTGGCCGGAAACCATCACGGCGATACGAATGGGTGTCATATTACAGTGACCTCGCGCCCGCCTTTGCGCACCTCCCCGATAATCCAGGCGTTCTCTCCCTGCTCCTCGAGTTTTGCGACGACGTCCATTGCGCTGTGATTTGCTACTATTAGCACCATTCCGATGCCCATATTAAACGTCCTGTGCATCTCGACGGGATCGATATTGCCTTTTTCTTGGAGCAGTGTAAATATCGGCGGCACGCCCCAATAGCGGCGCTCAACCGTGACTTGGCAGTCGAGCGGCAAAACGCGCGGTATGTTTGAATAAAACCCGCCGCCGGTTAGGTGTGCCATTGCGTGGACATCGAACTCGTTTAGTACAGCCATAACGGATTTCAAATAGCACTTATGCGGCGTGAGCAGAACATCGCCCAACACTGCGCCGAGTTCCGGCACGTATTGATCGGTTTTGTAACCGCAGTCGTCGAATAGGATTTTTCTTGCAAGCGAGTATCCGTTAGTGTGCAGCCCGGATGAGGCTATTCCTACGAGCGCATCGCCCGGCTGTACTCGTGATCCGTCTATGATCTTTGGTCGGTCAACAACCCCAACTATGCTGCCCGCTAAGTCAAGTTCACCGTCTACATATACGCCCGGCATTTCGGCTGTTTCGCCTGCGACGAGGGCGCAGCCTGTGTTCTTGCATGCTTCAGCCATGCCTTTGACGACTTGCTCGACAACTTCCGGTAAAATCTTCGATGATGCAAAATAATCCAAGAAAAACAACGGCCTTGCGCCTTGAACGAGGATGTCATTGACGCAGTGGTTGACCAGATCCATTCCGATAGTGTCGTATTTATCGGCCATAGCCGCGACTTTTACTTTCGTGCCGACTCCGTCAATGCTCGATACAAGCACTGGGTCGGTCATATCGCCAAAGTTCGCGCGGAACATGCCGCCAAATGAGCCGACATCTGCCAAGACGTTTTCGTTAAATGTCTCTTGGACGCATTGCTTTATTCTGAAGACGGCCTCTTCTCCGGCTTCAATATCGACTCCAGCAGCTTTATATGTGGCGGATTGTTCGGTCATTAGTCGTCAGTCCTCATTTTACTTAACGTTAGGCTCTCCTGTCCCAAGGGCAGGAGGTGTGTGACGGCGCGAGTTTAAGCCGGTGTCGGCTCTTCAAAAACGAACTTGCTGAGTTTTGCTTCATTTGAAACTTCAAGTGGGTAATTCCCGTCGAGGCATGCGCAGCAAAGTTTGTCTTTCTTAACGCCGATCGCGCGCACAAGCCCTGGCAGGCTAAGATAGCCCAGACTGTCCGCTCCGATATATTTGCGTATTTCTTCAATTGAAAGTTTTGCAGCAATAAGCTCATTCTTATTAGCCGTGTCTATGCCATAAAAACATGGGTGCTTGATCGGTGGTGATGCAACGCGGACATGAACTTCAACCGCGCCGGCGTCCCGAATCATCTTAATAGTCGGCCCAATCGTAGTTCCGCGCACGATACTGTCATCAACCATCACCACGCGGCGTCCGGCGAGTGTCTCACGCAAAGGAGTGAGCTTCATTTTGACGCCCAATTCGCGCATGCGCTGGTCCGGCTGAATAAATGTGCGATGAATATAGTGGTTTTTAATGACGCCTTCGGCGTAGGGAATTCGCGATGCCTTGGCGAGACCGATGGCGGCCGGTGTGCCTGTGTTCGGCAGCGGAAAAACTATATGCGCGCCCGGTGCGGGATGTTCCTTTGCAAGTTCATGGCCCATGCGCAGGCGTGCCTCATGTATGCTTCGACAATACATCCGACTGTCTGGCCTAGCGAAGTAAACATATTCAAAGATACAGAGCGCGCGCCCTTCTGCAGGCACTGCCTGTCGCTCAGTTATGCCATTTTGATCGATAACGATCATCTCACCCGGTTCGACCTCGCGCACGAACTCCGCACCAATTGTGTTGAACGCACATGTCTCCGAAGCTACAACAAAGTGCGAGCCGTTCATTCGTCCAATCGAAAGAGGGCGAATTCCAAATGGGTCGCGAAAAGCAATCAGCTTATCGCGCGTGAGCACGAGCACTGCGTATGCGCCCCGGATTTTTTTCATTGCGTGGACGATGGCATCTTCAATGCAGCTCGCATTTGAATTTGCGATCAGCTTAACTATAACTTCACTGTCATTTGTAGTTTCAAGGTCGGTTCCGCCGGACATTAACTCGTCTCGCAAAACTCCAGCGTTTACAAGGTCGCCATTATGGGCCAGTGCGATTTCACCAAAATCGCAATTGCACAGCATCGGCTGGGCATTGCGAAGTACGCATGAGCCTGTTGTGGAGTAGCGAGTGTGACCTATTGCCAAATGGCCCTGCAGCGCAGCAAGCGCATCTGTGTTGAAGACTTGCGTCACCAGCCCCATATCGCGGTGCATTCGGATAGATTTTCCATCTGCCGCCGCTATTCCTGCGCTCTCTTGGCCTCGATGCTGTAGTGAGAACAGGCCGAAGAACGCGATTTTTGACACGTCCTCGCCCTTTGCATAAACGCCGAAAACTCCGCACTCTTCAGCCATTTCCGGCCTATCAATGTATTGCATACAACCTCTTGTCCGGCAGCGCCGGGAATATTAAACGCGAAAGAACGGACGTCGAGCTTTCGTGTTTTGTAATTTGAACTACTCCATCTTGCTGGAAATAGCGTTGCGCCAAGTCGAATCCATCTGTGCAACGTCGACATTTATTACTTCTACGTCGTTTACGATAATCCTCATTTTGTTGCCGTCGGTCTTACCGATAACCGTGCATTCGACGCGGCACTCGTCAACTATCTCGCGCAGCGCGCCAAGATTTTCCGATTCGACAGTGACGACGATTCTCGACTGCGTTTCAGAAAACAGCGCCGCTGCTGCCGTGCAATTTGCGCTCAAATTCACATTTGCGCCAATGCCGCTAAGTATGCAGCTCTCGGCGAGTGTGACGGCAAGCCCTCCGTCTGCGCAATCGTGAGCCGACTTGAGAATGCCTTTATCAATTGCATTTAATATTGCTTTGTGAACGCGCTTTTCGCAATCCATGTCAAGCGCGGGTGGGCGACCGGCTACGATGCCATGCACAGTCTTAAGATACTCACTTCCGCCCAGCGACTCCAGTTCACAGACATCGCTTTTCTTATTTGAATTGTCTTCCTGGTCGACTCTTTTGCCCGAGACCAGCATAATCACATCGCCTTTGTCTTTGAACTCGGACGAGCAGCGTTTGTTTACGTCGTCCAGAATTCCCAACATGCCGATGACCGGGGTGGGGTAGATTGACCCGTCCGGAGTCTCGTTATAAAAGCTCACATTTCCACTGATAATCGGCGCGTCGAAGAACTCGCAAGCCTCTGCAAGACCTTCTACCGCGCGCTTGAACTGCCAGAACGCCTCTGGTTTTTCGGGATTGCCAAAGTTGAGGCAGTCGGTTGAACCCGCCGGTCTTGCGCCGGAGCATGCCAAGTTGCGAGCGGCTTCGGCCACTGCAATTTGAGCGCCCACAAACGGGTCGAGATAGCAATATCGGCCATTGCCATCGGATACGACCCCGACACCCTTTGATGTGTCCCTAATGCGGAGCACAGCCGCGTCCGAGCCGGGCAAAATGGCCGTGTTGGTCTGGACCATATGGTCATATTGTTCATAGACCCACTGCTTTGACGCAATAGACGGCGCACTGAGCACTTTCAAAAGCGCCTCGTTGTAGTCCTTTGGCTCGGGTATGGCCGAAAGGTCATAGTTTTGCAAATTGGCCAGATACGCAGGTTCTTCCGCGTCAAGATAGTATGTCGGCGCTTCGTCGGCAAGTGACTTTGCCGGAACCTCTGCGACCAATTCGTCGCCGTCATAGACATGGACGATGCCGTCATCGGTGACTTCGCCAACTACAACCGCATGCAATCCCCATTTTTTGAATACTGCCGCTACTTCGTCCTCATGTCCCTTGTCTGCAATTACGAGCATGCGCTCTTGACTTTCAGAAAGCA
>JAEWSK010000119.1 GCA_023398345.1 Armatimonadota bacterium
TCCGCAAGTTGTTGCTTCATCTGCTGGATTTCCGAACGCAGATCATCTTGACCTTGTGCTGCGGCAGGCGAACAACTAAATGCCGCCGCAACAAGGCAGATTGCAATCACTACCTTTTTCACTCATCAATTCTCCTTTCAACTTTAGGCTTCATTCGCCTGATTAAAGATTAGTAGAGCTTGCTTACAGCGCGCTTTCACGGCGGTTGTCTGTCCATTAAAGATGAGTTAGCGGCGTTATCGGCAGTTGCGGCATACGTTGTGCGGCGTGTACAATGTGTGTGGTGATAAATATGGCGAAAATATTGATTATCGAAGATGAAGCGCCGCTGGCGAATACTCTCGCCTACAACATCCGTCAGGAAGGCCATGAGGTCATAGTTGAGCCGGATGGGTTGGCAGGACTCGACAGCACGCGAAAACAGCGTCCGGATCTCGTTATACTGGACTTGATGCTGCCCAAGATGGACGGGCTGGAAGTATGCCGACTGATACGCCGCGACTCCGAAGTGCCGATTATTATGCTCACGGCAAAGTCGCGCGAACTCGACAAAGTGGTGGGACTCGAAATCGGCGCGGACGACTATGTTACAAAGCCATTTAGCATGGTTGAAATGCTTGCGCGGATTAAGGCCACGCTGCGACGCTCAAACGCACAAGTGCGCAGTGAGCAAGTGATCCGCGCGGGCGATTTAGAAATGGACATCAGCAGGCATCGCGTCATTATCGACTCAACTGAAATTGAGCTGCGACCAAAGGAATTTGAGTTGCTGCGAGTGCTCCTTGCAAAACGAGGGCGCGTTTTCGATAGATCGACACTTCTTCGCATGGTCTGGGGCGAAGACGAATATATCGACCACGGAACCATCGACGTTCACGTCCGGCGTCTGAGAGAAAAGATCGAAACCGACCCTGCATCTCCGTTAAGAATCATCACTGTAAGAGGACTGGGTTATAAATACTCGGAGTAGATCATGAGTCCATTTGTGAGTCTGAAATGGCGTCTGGCTGGGGCATTTTTTCTGTTGATACTGGTGTTGGTATCGATGACGGGACTGTATTTGCTCAACTGGACTGAACGCTATTACATTGAGTCGATCTCCGATGATCTAGCGCGAGAAAGCCGGGCAATCGCAGGACTGGCAAAGGCCTCACCAAATGACGTGCCGGATGTAGTTGCGCAAATGGGCCGCGACTTAAGGCATCGCGTTACAATAATAAGCTCAAACGGCAATGTGTTGGCCGACAGCGAGTCGAACTTTCATCATATGCCGAACCATGCCGACAGACCGGAGTTTCGCCAGGCAATGGCGACCGGCCAAGGCCACAGCACCAGATACAGCGCAACGCTAAAGACAAAAATGCTCTACGTCGCAACCGCCTATGGAGCAAAAACACGACCGAACGGTGTAGTTCGCATCGCGGAACCACTGTCGGGCATGGATAAAATAATGACTGCGATACAGCGGACATTTCTTTTTGCCGGGCTGGTCGCGCTGATTGCCGCAGCAGCTCTGAGTCTGAAACTGGCATCCGATATCACAAATCCAATCGAGGGCATCGCGTCAGTGACTCACAGGCTTGAAAGAGGCGAGTATGGAGCGCGAGTGCCTGCCCAAGCAAAAACAGCCGGTGAACTCGGCGAGCTTGCATCGACATTCAATCATATGGCGGAGCGACTGCAGGACAATATCGACAAAATAAGCCGGCAGAGCGCCCAAATGCAGACGGTCTTTGACCACACAGATAACGGAATGCTTCTGGTTGACCCGGAGAGCAAGGTAAGAATGATTAACCCCGCCGCTTGCAGAATTCTCGACATCGAGTGCCCAAATACAGTAGAAAAGACACTCATAGAAGGCACATTAAATCATGACCTTGCAAGCCTGGTCGAGCGAGTTCGACGCACGCAAGAACCTGCGGCGCTCGATATTGAGTTGACCTCAAAAGACGAAAAATCCGTTCATGCATATGTTGCGCCTGTTTCCAGTCAAGACGGCGGAATGGACGTGCTCGTTGTGCTGCATGACGTCACATCGATGCGCAAACTCGACGCTGTGCGCCGCGACTTTGTAGCAAACGTCAGCCATGAACTGCGCACGCCGCTGGCATCTATAAAAGCAATGGCAGAGACTATTATTCTTCGCAGCGATGCCGACCCGTCAGTGGCGCCTGAGTTTGCCAAAAGCATTGTCGCAGAAACGGACAGAATGACATTGCTTGCCGAAGATTTGTTGGATTTGACGAAGATCGAGTCGCAAAAAGCAGAAAACGTCTTTGAGCCTCTGCGACTGCGCGATACTGTGGATGAAGTATTAGGCCGGCTGGCGGGTGTCGCAGAAAAGAAATCCATCAGCTTAAAAAATGAAGTGGGCGAAAATGAAATTATACAAGCCGATGGCAGTTCTCTTATACAAGTTTTGATAAATTTGGTGGACAATGCAACTAAATACACTGCAGATGGCGGGACTGTCACAGTGCTGGCCAATCACGGCCCCGGCCATATTGCCATTAGAGTGATCGATAACGGCATGGGAGTTCCCACGCAGGATCTGCCGCGCATTTTCGAGCGGTTCTATAGAGTGGACAAGGCTCGATCCAGAGAGTCCGGCGGAACTGGGCTGGGTTTGGCTATAGTGAAACACCTTTGCGAAAAAATGGGTGGCAAAGTCTCAGTAAAAAGCGAGGTCGGTATCGGCAGCACTTTTTCAGTGTTTCTGCCCATCGAACAAAACACTTCTGATTCCGAGCAGACTTCATAACTAATCACTTTTCGCTCTAAGCTCCACATCTTAAGTCTCAAAATACATGTAATTGCCTCTTCTCCGGCAAGAGAGTGTCGGGCAGTGGTTTATACCGCAATCGCCTTGGGAAAGTTGCATTACGCAATTACACTGGGAGGTGACCCAAATGCCGATAGATCCCGTCTGCGGAATGGTTGTACCGGAGGAGCACGCCGTCGTCTGCACAGATTTTAAGGGTAAGCACTTCTGCTTCTGCAGCGAAGAGTGCAAAGATGAGTTCGATATGGATCCCGAAATGTATGCAACAGAGGGCGAAGTCAATTTCGAAGAAGAAGAGGCGTTCTGACAAACTCCAAACGCAAAATGAGCGCCTCGACCCATATCAGAAAGGTCGAGGCGCTCTTTTTTATGTTCGTCGATATACGGCAAACTTGAACGGATTGTCCGCGCTCTGGACAAACAGCGCTACCCCAGGCGCACTAGTGTTTGCAAGCGCAAAAATCTTTCGCCCGTCCTCAAACTGATAGCCCGTGGGCGTAAGTTCGGCTTGTGCGGCGTTTACAAACCTGCCAGTCGCCATCCATAGCCTGCCACTATACTCGAAACTTGGGAAAAGCTCGGCTATCCGCCTGTATGGATGGGTAAATTCGGGCATGCTATTTATTACGCTGCCCATTGGGAACATATCTTTTAGCGTTTTCTTGTTTTTAATGCGAGGCGCGCACGCGGTTTTCGATAATTTCGGATCGGGCGGACGAACTGTTATATTTGCCTCAGCCTCAACGGCCTTTACGACCGCGACTTTCGGCGGCGGCGCTCCGTAGGATTCCTCACCCAACCCATCGGGAATTGTCGGTTTGCTTGCGTCGGCCTCGTCCCGCACTCCCCCGCCCAGCGAAGAGACAAACCACACAACTCCGAAAACCAGCACAAACGCCACTGCCGTAGCGATAATCGATTGCTTTGAGATAACTATATTGTTCATGGCAGGACGCTCCGCGAAAGTGCGTTTCCTATCATGATTACTGGTACCCTGGGGGGTTCAGAGGCAAACTGCGGGGAATTGATGAAAGTTACGCTCTGTGTTTGCTACTCACTGCTCTCGGTCTGCTTTTCGGGAATTACCAGCGTGACCTCACCAGGCATTACGAATCCGTGCTTTCTTGCTTCACGTTCGATTCCACGCGGGGTCTGGAGATAGCGCAATTGGCGGCGGAGTTCATCGTTTTCTTTTGACAGTGTCTTATATTCGGTAACTACACTGTTGCGCTCGCGCTGCTCATTGCTGACAAGCCTGATAGGACGGATCACCTTGCCCACAAGCCAGCTTCCGATCGCAATGGCAACCGCTACCACTATAACAACGGTCATCAATTGCCGTGATGATCTTCTAAGCGCAAAACGCCGTCTTTTGATCGGCAAGGACGAGCTTCGTCGCATTTTAGTTCGGCTGACAGTGCCCACCGTGCTCCAACCTCCCTTTCTGATAATGACCAATCTTACGACGCGACACACGGCTTGTCAACAGCAAAAAAGTAACACACATAAGCACAAAGATTGGGGGGACTTCTGACGTATTAGCTGTGGTATAATAGAAAAAACTGCTGATCCGAGGATGGACGTACGCTATGCAGGAGGCTGTGGACTTTCTTCAGACTAATAGTGCCTATTTTATAA
>JAEWSK010000141.1 GCA_023398345.1 Armatimonadota bacterium
CAAACATCGCTGCAGCTATTACAATCAAGACCGTGCTGGCTTTTTGTGTGGGCTTAAGATTGACCGGAGCCATTTGTCGTCCCCCCTTTCGATTCATCTTTTTCGTTGCCGACAAAGCTCGCGCCAATCTCAAACTCGAACGCCTTCACGTTATCCATCGTGCTCTTTTGGGTGTAGTGGAGATCGACGCTCCTGAAATCAGGGTTGCCCTGAAGCCTCATCATTGTCTCGCCGACTTTCGCCTGCTCTGAGGCGACTCCGTTGACATTTAGCACTAAGTCCTTTGTATGTGGATCAGTTGTCGTGGACAGGCGAGTCAGCCATGTCGATGTCGGTATGGATTGAGTCAGGCGGTCCAGCGTGTTATACCAGCGCATGGTGCCTGTTTTTGCCTGGTTGAGCACATCGACCTTAGGCTTGAGCTCGGCTGTCTTTTTGTCCAAGTTCTTAACGCTCTTGATGCTTGGCGCAAGCGTCTGCATTTGGGCGTTGAGTTCGGCAATTGAGGCGCGTGTAGTCAATGTCTTCATAAAAACCCATCCGCCCAGGGCTACTACAAAAACCAACTCCGCCAAAATTACCACTACCAATCGCCGCATCGCTTGTTCGAGGCGGCGCTTTTCGGCGCGTCTCGGAGCGATCATATTGATGGAAGGCATCAGTAAATCTCCTCTCCTTTTTCGTCAATGCCGGCAGTAAAAATTGAAAAATTCGGATTCATACTCACCGTCTAGGCCGCTGTTTTTGCGCTGCTCTCAGGGATCAGCTCCTTGAGGGCCAGTCCGGTACAGACAGCGAGCACTGCTCCGTGTTCGTCGATAAACTGCTGAGAAACATTGCCGGTTTCTATGGCAGTCTGCTTAAAAACTCCGGCAACCTCGACGGGAGTGCTGAGCTTGGCCGATATATATGCGTCTAGGCCCGGCATTCGTGCAGTTCCACCCGTGAGCACGACTTTGCTCACCTGCGCATCCGCACTGCCTTCGGGAAATTGCGACTGGTAAAAGTGGATAGAGCGGCGAATTTCGCGAATCAGCTCGTCCATCAAAGGTTGAACTACTCGCCAGCTTTTGTTGTCAGGCTCGGTAGAGCTAATTTGATCTATAGGAGATTGGGAGGTCATCGCCAGCTTGGAAATCTCGGCCTCCTCGAATGTGCCGCCCGTGAGAGACTTTATCGCATTGGTGAAGCTGTCGCCTGCAATTGGTATGTTGCGGGTAAGGGCGAACTCGCCTCGACTGACAATGTCAACGTCGGTGTGGCTTGCGCCAATATCAATTAAAGCAATAGTAGAGTTGAGATATTCATCCGTTGCATTGAACTCTACTAGAGATCGGATAAGCGCAAATGATTCGACGTCTATTACCAGCGGCTCAAGACCTGCCGATTCCAGCACACTCACGCGGCTGTCGATCATATCGCGCGGGGCCGCTACGAGCATTACATTCATCTGAGTAGAATCTTCGGCGTCACCGAGTATTTCGAACTCGACTACGCTGTCTTCCATTGAAGATGAAATGTACCTGCTGGCCTCATATTTGATCGACTTGCGTAGTGACGATTCAGCCATCTTTGGAAACTGCACCTGGCGAACTATCACCTGCGAGCCCGATATTGCGCACACAGCGCTGGTGGCCTTAATTCCGGCGTCGCGCAGCATAGTGCGAATTTCCTGTGCGACATCGATGATATTGATGACACTACCGTCCTTAATAGCTTCCCTTGGGGTCGGTGCGACGGCCGCATTTGCGAGCACCCAGCCGGACGAGGTTGGTTCGATCTCGACCGCCTTTATGCAACTCGATCCAATGTCGATGCCGACAGTAGTTTGATTACCGAAAAACGAACTCAGCACGTCCTCTTACCTCCTCGGATTTGCGAGCAACAAAAAACGATAGGCCAGTAAATGATCTGCCTACTTTATGGATTATCGTCATTTACAGCCCCAGCTTTAGCTCTGTTTTGCTTAATGTTTAAATAACAGTAAGATTTATTGGTAAGTGTGGAATAACCGGCGGACAAAAACAGGGGAATGCCGAGGCATGGATGCAAGATGCGATATAATTTGGGTGCGGCATTTTTGCGTTGCAAGAAAGGTCTGCTTAGTTGAGTTATGACGCAGTAATCTTCGATTTGTTCGGCACGCTTATCGATAGCGCTTCGCCTGACGGCATAGTCTGCCTGTTTCGTGATCCTGCAATTGGACTGGGCGGTGTCGCAAACGAGATCCGTCCTGCTGGGGCAGTCGCGAGTTGACCGGCGCGCTGGCGATGGGAATGCACCCGGTATTGATCCGAGTGGGCTACGAGAGCCATCTCGATATACATCGGATCGACGCCGTAGAATGGAAAGGTGTTGTGATTTCCGATATCAGCGAGGTGCTGGAAATAGTAAAACCGACGATTATTTAATTTAAGTATGTGCGACGAACTTTATCATAAGCAGGCAAATTTGCTTGTTTTTGCCATTAACACCCTCCATGACCGCGCCTCTCATTGACATGTATGCTGGCTAGGATGTATACAGAATGTATAGAAGTAATAAAGTCGCTATACCTCATTAGTGGAGAAGGATAATTATTTGCAGAGACAAAATATTAAGCTGCCTATGCTTATTGCGGCCGTAGCAATCTGCTTGGCTATATTTCAGGTGGGAACTTGCGCCAATTCGTTGGGCGTTCCAGACGCAGAGTATAGCGCGCTTGTGGCGCTGTACAATAGCACTGGCGGCGTTAATTGGAACGACGACACAAATTGGCTTACTGAAGATCCGAACTGGTATGGCGTGACGGTCGAAAGCGACCATGTAACTGCTGTAAATTTGGAATATAACAACCTGACAGGAAGTATTCCCGCTGAATTGGGCAACCTTGCAAATTTGCAGACACTCGATCTTTGGTGGAATGAGCTTGCAGGGTCGATTCCCGCTACAATCGGCAATTTAGCGAATTTATATAGCCTGCAACTAGAGGGAAATCGACTCAGCGGGCAGTTGCCAGTCGAGTTGGGTAGTTTGACGAATTTGGCGTACCTCAGCATCGGCAACAATCAACTGACTGGAAGTATCCCTGCTGAATTGGGCAGCATGACAAATTTGCAGACACTCGGTCTTGGGTGGAATCAGTTCACAGGATCAATTCCTTCTACAATCGGCAATTTAGCGAATTTATATAGCCTGCAGTTAGAGGGAAATCAACTTAGCGGGCAGATACCAGCCGAGTTGGGTGATTTAGCGAATTTGCTGTACCTAGACGTCAGCGACAATCAACTGATTGGAAGCATCCCTGCTGAATTGAGCGGCATGGCTAACCTTTCGTGCTTGTATCTCTCACGAAATCAACTCACTGGGCCGATCCCGCCTGAGATCGGCGACATGACATATTTGTGGATGCTCGATCTCGGCAGCAATGCGCTTGTTGGCGAGATTCCTTCATCAATTACCAACTTGACAGCACTTGGATGGGCCAATTTTAACCACAACGCATTGTCGACCTCAGACTCTGCTGTCGAATCATTCCTATCGACGAAGGCTTGGTACTGGCAGGACTCCCAGACCGTGCCGCCAACCGATCTTTATGTTCAGAGGGGCAGCAGTTCTGCAAGACTTTCCTGGACACCGGTCGCGTTTAATTACGAAGACGGCTACTATGAAGTCGGCTACAGCTACACATACGACGGGCCTTATACATTTGACGCAGCAAATCGAACGTCCGATAAATGGACGGACAGCATGTGGATCAACGGCCTTGAGCCGGATCAGGCAGTATTTTTTGTTGTGCGCACCGTCACACTGCCGAATATTTATAATCAAAACACAGTCATCAGCGCAAACTCCGAACAAGTTGGGGTAAAGCCGACTCAGCAGGGCGGCAAGTCGGTTACTGACGGCTCAGACGTCTACTGCGAAGATCTTGTCGTAACAGCAGTGTTTGACGATTGCTGCTATGTCGAAAACGACGCCCGCACATGGGGGATTCGAGTTGAAAGCCCGGATGGAGGCTATCCCGATCCGGGAACAATAGTGCAGGCGTTTGGCTATATGTATACAAATGGCGACGGCGAGCGCTGTATTGAAGTCAATGACGGATACGAAATCGGAACTGCAAATATTCGTCCTTTGGGAATGACAAACAAGGCGCTTGGCGGCGCAAACTCAGCAGATTATTGGCCGGAAACCGGAGCTGGACAGATGGGCGTGACCGGAGGAGCCGGACTGAATAATATCGGCCTGCTGGTCAGAACGACTGGCGTCTGCACATATATTGATGAGCATACATTTAATCTTAACGATGGATCCAGCGCAGACGGGATCACATGTGTGACGCCATCGACGATTTTCATCAACCCCGCTTGGCAGTATGTTGCTGTCACCGGCATCAGCTCTATTCAAAACAACGATGGAACCTATGCCCGATTGCTGAGGGCGACTAAAGTCGATCCGATCAGCTCCGGCAAGCCCGAGGGTATCACCGGGCGCTGGGAGATGACTTCTACGTCGGGCGATATGGCCGGTGTGTTCGGCATGCTGCTTATCCAAAATGAAAATTCGGTTGCCGGCAGTGTCCGCGGCATGGAAATCGAAGACGGGCAAATGAACGAAAACGCCTTTAGCTGCAGCTTCATGGTCGAGGGCGACGTATATGTAATGATGAATATGACTTGGGATCAGCAGGATACCCTTACAGGGACGCTGACTCAAACTGATGGTGAATGGAGCTACGATGCAACATTCCACAGAGTGTCATCTGAACCGATGTCGCCTTATGTCGGGCGACCTCGTATTATATCGGCAAGCTGCAACGGCAGTTCGATCGACGTGAAGTGGGACAGGCCGATCAACGGCTGGGACTACGATATCCGCACAAGCGAAGGCCAAAGCATCACCGATTGGTCTTCCAACGCAAATACATATGATCCAGACACGCATGTATTTCATATGCCGATATTTACCTACACGCCGCTCGTTGCCGGTGAAGTCTATACTGTATACTTGGACGAAGAAGAGGTAGATTGGCACGATCCTTACGGCGCGGCAGCATGGAATTATGGCGATGACGGCTACAGCTTTGAATTTACATGCCAGGCTCTGCCTACAACGCCAAATGAAGTATTGGGATACATGACTCCCAACATGCCCGGGTATGTCACAATTTGGGCCGATTGGCCATCTGATGCTTCAAATTTGAAGCTGTATAAAAGTAATGACCAGTCCTGCTGGCTCGATACCGGGTTTAGCCCGACTAACCAAGGCGACAAAGGTGAATTTACTTTTGAGTTTTCTTCCGATGCCTACTTCCGCGTGACTGCCACAAACGGCGATTTAGAGAGCGCCCCGAGCGCAATTGTGCATGCGCGCCTGTCGGAAGTGGAGTTAGGTGGGATTGTCATAAACGCTCCAGCTGCAAACGCGACGGAAGTTCCGCTTGCTCCGCTTGTCTCATGGCAGCCTGTTTGGACGCAGGGCGTAGATTTTCGGTGCTACGCAATGATAGTTGCTGATGCATCTACAGGAAATGTCGTTTGGCAGCCTACAACGACGCAGACTTCGCTTATATATGGCCAATTCAACAATGTCGATGCGCATATGGCGACTCCGCTGTCGGCCGGCTCAAACTATGTTATATATTTAGGAGCATTCGACAGCGAAAACTGGATGTTCGCCGCATCTAATGAGACTTATTTTACGACAACCGACACCAGCGGCGGAATTGATGATGAAAATGCAATACGTGCGCTATATGAGTCCATAAAAACTGAACTTGAGGCGCATAACGCAGATGGGCTGATAGCGCTGTTCTCACAGGACTACATGCACAATGGGGACGATTTTAACTATCTTTACGCCGACATGCAGGAGTGGATATCTCATATTGACACACTCACTTATGACATCACCGGCATATCGATTGTGGGTAACAAGGCCAGCGTGACAGCGTCCATAAATGTCACGTTCGATAACCAGTCGCCGATTAGTTTCACTGAGCCAAACAACGGCGAAGAAGGCCTGGGAATGGGTTGGCTTATTCAAGAAAATGGTGTGTGGTTGGTCTACGGAAATCAGACGCGCTCGGAAGTTGACATACCTACTTTTAGACAGCCCGACGGCTCCTATCAATTCCGCGTTACTGCAGCCGGGAATGATTTGGTCGAGGCTATTGTGAGCGGGCCGAACATTGAACCGACAGTGCTCGAATGGGATC